>JAGLSW010001127.1 GCA_023135565.1 Candidatus Aminicenantota bacterium
AAAAGTTTTGATTAAACTTTTACAAAAGTTTAGCCCCCGGCAGGGTCGCCGAAGGCAAGAAGCTTCGAGAAATAAAAATTAGTGTTTCTTCTCTTCCGGGGGATGGCAGACACAATCGTGTCCCGCCTCTTTTTGGGCTTCGCAGCAGTCGGAACCGGAGCAGCAGCCCCCGGAAGCATTTTGATCGTTTCTCTTTTTATATTTAGTAAGATGGAGCACGATCCCGAAGAACAAGAAAACCAGCAGCGCAGAAACAATAGGTATTAAAATTTGTGTCATTTCGCCACCTCTAAGATTTTTTTGAACCGGGACGTCATTTTTTCGATGAATTTATCCTTCTCTTTTATAATTAACAGCACAGCCAGTTTCTCTTGTTGGGCCAGGCGGTAACCTTTTTCCGGGCCCAGTACGTTTATAGCTGTTGCCATGGCGTCGGCGTAAGTACAGGAGTCGTGGATTACGGTAACAGAGACCAGTTTGTGGGTAATCGGTTTCCCGGTAACCGGGTTGATGGTATGGGAATAACGTATCCCATTTTCTTCGAAATAGTTGCGATAATCTCCCGAAGTCGCCATAGCCGCATTCTTTAAGGGCAGGGTCTTATAAATCCCGAGACCGTTATCCGGCGCGGCGACTCCCAATCGCCAGCAGCGGTTATCTTTGTTTTTTCCTTTTGTCCTCACTTCGCCGCCGATTTCCACTAAGTAGTCCTCGATATCCCGGGAGTCTAAATATTCCGCCACCTTATCCACACCGAAACCCTTAGCTATTCCCGATAGGTCGCAGTAAATCCCGGGAATATCTTTTTTGATGGCCGGTGGAGAGTGGCGTACAGAGAGATTCCGGCAGCCGGTATATTTTTTAACTTCTTTTATTTTTTCTGCGGGAGGGACCTTTTCCGGTTTAGCTTGCGGACCGAAACCCCACAGGTTTACCAACGGGCCTACCGTGATATCGAAAGCGCCCGCCGATTTTTCGCTTACCAGCAGCGCTTTTTCTACTACTTCCGTCAGGTCCGCTGAAATCTCGAACCAGTCGTTTTGTTTATATTTGTTAAAACGGGAAATTTCGGAATAGGGAAGATAGGTAGACATTTGCCGGTTTACTTTTTTGAGGATTTTTTCCACTGCTTTTTTTATCTTTTCGGTTTTGGGCAGGGCGTCGGTTTTCCCCACATACTTTATCATATAGGTAGTGCCCATGGTTTGACCCCGGATAACCGACATTTGGCGTCCTGTTTTCGAGCAGTTGGAAAAGGAAAGTGTTAGTAAAAACGGCAGTATTAAAAAGAAAAATTTTGTTTTTATTTTCATGATCTTGTACCTTAAGGAAACATTATATCAAAACGTCCCGCTATACACAAGGCCGATGGTTCGCGCTTTTCCTTTAACAAAAGCTTGAACAAAAGTTTTGTTCAAACTTTTACAAAAGTTTGGCCCCCGGCAGGGCCGCCGGAGGCAGAGTTGCCGGTGATTCTCGGTGCGGGTTGACATAGCAAACAAATGATGTTACTATATGCATAGGAGGCGCAGATGAGAACGACGCTTAATTTAGATGACAGTTTGATGCAGGCAATAATGAAAAATACGGGAATAACCGGCAAGACGAAAATTATAAACAAGGCCCTGGCAGAGTACTTAAAGAAGCTCAACCGGGAAAGCATCATGGCAGCCTGTGGTAAATTGGATTTCGACATAGATGTCAGGGCATTCAGGGACCTGGAACTTCGAGAGTAAGACAGTCATGAATCAAAAAAACAAATACCTGATTGACACATCTATTTGGGTCGAATTTTTCCGGGGAAAAAGTCCGGCCATAAAAAAACGGGTTCTCGAATTGTTGGCAGCCGATAGGATTGTAATAAACGGTGTAGTTATCTCAGAATTGTTGATGGGTTCCCGTGGAAAAAAGGAAACCGGGTTTGTAGAAGAGAAACTTTCCCGGCTCGATTATCTTGAATCTGACAGGGAATTTTTTGCCTTGTGTGGAGAGCTAGGCGGTAAGATAAGAAAATCCGGGGTAAAAATGCCCCTTTCGGACATCATGATCGCCGCCCATGCTAAAATTAATAACGTAGTGATTTTTACTTTAGATAGGCATTTCGAGGCAGTTGGCCGGTTAGCCGGAGTTCAATACGAAATCCTTGAAAATTTTTGATTTTCAGATTCTATTACGCAAGATGCGTAACGCATCATGCGTAATTTCTTGCGCCTACTATGAAATTACTTTGCCTT
>JAGLSW010001128.1 GCA_023135565.1 Candidatus Aminicenantota bacterium
GAAAAACACCTGGAATTGTCTGATAATATATAGTTTATATAATATTGATGATTGACTGTGCTAAGTCGATGATTGCCCCTATTAGGTCAATGAGTGAGGATGCCCGGTCAACCGGTGAGATTGCCGGGTCGATGAGTGACTATGCTATCTCACCTAAAAGGTAAAGGTATTTTCAAAGCCGGGGAGTCGAGAAGATAGAACCATTAGGTTAACTATTATCGAAGGTGTGTATGAGCAGTTGGGCGGCTTCGCGCATTTCCGGCTGCTGGCGTTCTAAGACAGCCGGGTCGCGGTTGGATGTGATATAATCGAGAGCCACGATATAGGGTTTAAAAATCTCCGGGCCCTTTTTGAAGCCTTTTTTTGCATGCTCCACCGAGGCGGAGATGGTGTCTACGTCGCCCCAGCGAAAGGCGGAATCCAACAATTCCCTGATTGCTTTTACTATTAAATTACGAATTTCATTAGATTTTATTTCGATTAACACACGGATCACTTTATCTATATTTTGCACCGGCCTTGTTGAGGCGATTTTTCCCAGAGCAATTATAGAACTAATCCGTACATCTTTTGCTTTATCTATTAAGCACTCTATTAGCGCCGGGACTGCCTCCTCCGAACCGATCTCACCCAGGGCAAAAGCCACACTGCCCCGAACACCACTGGCTTCATCTTTTAAACAATCTATCAATGCCGGGACTGCTTCCTCCGAACCGATTTTACCCAGGGCAAAAGCCGCACTGCCGCGGACATCATTGGCTTCATCTTTTAAACAATCTATCAACGCTGGGACAACTGCTCCCGAACCGATTTCACCTAATGCAGTAGCCGCACTGCCGCGATTAATAGGGTCTTCATCTTTTAAGCAATCTATCAGCGCCGGAACAGCCGACTCAAAACCGATTTTGCCCAGGGCAGAAATCGCACTGCCGCGAACAATATTATTCTTATCATTTATACACTCTATCAGCGCCGGGACAGCCGATTCAGAACCGATACGTCCCAAGGCATTTGCCGCGCTGCCGCGAACGTTATGAGCTACATCTTTTAGCCCCTCTATCAGCGCTGGGGCAGCCTCCTCCGAACCGATCTCTCCCAAGGCATTTGCCGCACTGCCGCGAACATTATCGGCTTCATCCTTCAAACAATCTATCAGCGCCGGGACTGCCCCTTCCAAACCGATCTTGCCCAGTGCAGTCGCCGCACTGCCGCGAACATCATTGGCTTCATCTTTTAGACACTCTATAAGCGCCGGGACTGCCGCTTCAGAACCGATTTTTCCCAGTGCAGTGGCGGCGCTGCCACGTTTGCCTGCATTATCGTGCATCAAGCTATCTATTAAAAGTTGAACGGCTAACCCAGGACTGTGTTTTTCAAGATCAGCCACGTACACAAAAATATTATAATTTAATAAATCGTTGGCAGCCCGGAAAGATAAGAACGCTTCACTTTTGTTCTTAATCTTTTTTAAAAGGAAAATACCTTTATTCAAGAAGTAATAGCCATCATCCGAATATTCCTTATCCAGGTGATCTAACTCTACTTTTATGGCATCAAAATCTTTGATTTTATATATTTGGTATAGACGATCAAAATGGCGTTCGTATTTTTCTTTTCTTTCAGATATTTCTGCTATGTACTGCATATATTCGTCGATTTCGTCTATCCTCTCCTCTTCATTCGCCCGGAGCACTGTCTCGAACTCGGCGGATAGTTTTTTCCAGATACTGTCCCGCTCTTGCGGCGTGGCATACCAGGAGGTAAAAAACTCTAACAAATACTGGATCCTCCCCCTGGCGGCCCGGGAATGATTCATCTGGTGCCAGATGCGGAAAAACCGCTCCGGGATAATATAAAAGGTACGCTTGTGCCGCCGCGGCTCCCGGCGGATATATCCGCTGCGCTCTAACCGGGTGATTAACGCCCGGACGGTTTTCGGTTCCATGCGGGCTTCTTTTGCCAGTTCCGTAGGCGAGCAGCCTTCGGCCATTAAACACATTCTTTCCAATAAACCGGCTTCCTGCTCGCTGATCTCTTTCATCCTGTCCTGGTAAAAGGGGGTGATTTTATCCAACAGGCTTTCCAATTCGGTTTTCACGTCGGTAATGCTGCGATTGGCTACCAGATCGTAAAGCATAATAGTAAGGCGCGGATTGCCGCCGGTAAAATGATACAAAGCCATAAGCTGCGGTCTTAATTTATCTAAGTAACTTTCGACAAAATCTATGTTTTCTTCCAGCAGGGCGATCCTGCGCAGCATTTCCCGCTGCTGCTCCGGGCTCAACTCTTCCAAAAGTTTGACCTGGAAAAATTCAAACAGCGGTTCTTCCGGCGTAGTAACCGCATTCAAATGTGTAGGAGAAGTGCTGACCAAAACCAACCACTCCTCTTCGATCAAAATTTTCCTCAAAAGATGAAGCTCTTTTTTGTACCGGAACTGGTTCTCAAACACCCGGTTGACATTCTCCACCATCAACAGGATGCCGCAATTATGCCGGCGGTGGAATTTTCTGAAAGCGTCTAAAGACAGATCCGTAACCCTGGCGTCGTCGTCATCGTACTTTACCCGCTCATAGGTCTCCGCCGCCTCTTTATCATCTACCTTTTCCGTAAAAATTCTCAGGGCTTCGATGAGCAGGTTGGCTACATTGGTAATGCCATAAGCGTCTTCCGAAAGAGATAAAGAATGCCATTTACTACTAAGTTCGGGGGTTTGCTCTATCCGGTGTTCCACCATGCGCAGCAGGTTGGTTTTCCCGATCCCGCGAGGGCCGATAATCAAGTAGTGCTGCCGCGATCCGCCCGGCTGCCACTTCGCTAACCTGTCTAAAATCTCCTGCAAAAAAGGCTCCCTGGCGACAAAGGTTTTTTCCAATTGCTCCACCGGGGTGCGCTGGGGCCTGAAAACTCGCAGTGTATGTGACATGTCCGGTTTACCTCTCTTTTTCATCGTCTTTATAATCCCAGCCATAGTGGGTTTTCCACCATATCTTCAACACCCGGCTGTAAAAAGCATAAGTATTATCTTGAGATTTTAAATCGAAAGCGCTGCCTGCCGCGAAGCGGCTTATCGCCCCCCCACGCGAGTGGGGTTTTAAATAAAAATCGTTCCCCAATTTGTTCATTAAACGCAGGAAATCTTCCCGCGACTGCACGCCGGGCGATAAATTCCCGGTTTTTAAGTAAACCTGGAAAAGGGTGTCTTTTTTTACCGGGTTATCGGCCCGCGACATGATTCCCAATATCTCTTTGGCCGCCCGGCCTTCTAAGTCGAAATAATATTGGTCGATCCTGGACCGGTAATGCTGGAAAACAGCGGAAGTCGAACCGCCGAGTAAATCTTCGTCAAAGGCTTCCAGGACTATCCCCGGCGTCATTTCGCAGCGCAAAATCTTGACCCTGTCCAAAATCGCCTTGAGCAAAACCGCCAGCAAGTAGGGAATCGGTTCGCCGAGAGTTTCGAGGATAGTCTCTTTGACTGCCCCGGTAAGCTCGATCTTTTGGGCTAAAAATATCTCTTCTATATATTTTTGAGCGGTTTCGGCGGGAAAAGGTTTAAGCCTTATTATAGATATATCATTGATGGTATCAACCAGCCCTTTGTATTCCAGGGTAGACACTAAATTGATAGAACCGCCGATAACAAACCGCGCTTTGGTTTCCCTGGCGGTACGCAGCGCCCGGAACCAGTGCAGCAGTTGTTTTGCCTCTTCGACATTCTTGTTCAGGATATTATTCGCCATAATAGGGAATTCGTCGATTATTAACAGCAGCGGCTTATCGCCTTTTGTCAGCAGCGATTTGATTTGCTCGCCGTAATCGAGCCACCTGTCTTTGACGTCGGTTTTCTCCCTGATCTCTACTTTGATGCCGCCAAAATCTAACCCGCCGGGCAAATCACGCAGGAATTTACCGAACTTTTTGGTGCCCGTCCAAAGCTCTTTGGCTAAACGCAAAAAATGGCGCTGTTTGATAAGTTTGGCGATTAGCTCTACGATAAAATCCGCCGCCGAATTTATATACGCCACATCTATATAAAGCGGGATATATGAACCGCGTGGAAAATCAAGCAAATTATACATCGCCCCTGTTTTACCGAACCTGCGCGGAGCCACCAGCAGCACATTGTCTTTCTCTAAATTCGACCAGATTCTTTCGATCAAATGCTCCTGTCCGAAATAATCTTCACCCCGCGGCACATTACCGATAACCAATTCCGGCATAAAAACACCTCCTTCCTCGAATTTATTGTGGGCAGCAAAGTTGTTGCGCAACAAACTTGTTGCCTATCATGATTATAATAATTTTTTTTAAAAAGTCAAGCGGTTTTTTTTAAAATTTCTAAGCGCCGCCTATCAGGGAATTGTCTTGGCCCGTCCCTAAAATATGAATTTTTACACTTTTGATAAAACAACTTCTTCGTTCGCGGAAATGGGGACAGGTAAATAATTCTAAATTTGAGACATTCGGTCAATAAAGAAAAAAAGCGACGGAATTCGTGAAGTAAAATTTTCCCGGTAGTATTTAAGCAAACAAAAAGAGATCAAAGTATACGTATACCCCAGGGAGGATAATCAAGATTTCTGAAAATTCGTTATAAGTTGATTTCTTATTTTGTCAAGCAATTCCCAATAAAATCTGTACTCTCACGCTTAAAGGGACGAGCAATTTAAATTCACTGTAACTGTTTTAATCCTACTTTTTACTTCTTTCTTGAAGTTAAGGTTTGAGCAAAGCAAAAGGGTCGGAAGGACTGAAAGAAGTTAAACGCCGGATTGAAAAAATACGCCCTCCTACCACAGCCTCATGAACTCTTCGTTCCTTCTTGAAAAAAATCTGCCCGGAAAAACGATCATATGCATCACGAATAAATCCCTCCGATCCCAACACCAGACCATCTGAAAAAGAACGTGATCGTTTACGAAATACATCCCGATAGGGCAGCCCATAACCGTTTTTTTCTCCCCCGGCAAGAATGTTTTTATGGATTCTTCCCCGGTCTTCCTCTTCGATTCCTCCAGCCCGGTATACAAAGCCATGGTACTGACGTAAATCCTCAACACTATCAGTTTCAAATATCCCGCTAAAATCCAGGAAACCATCCCGGTTTTTAGTCTTCACCCGGTACCACAAGCTGCACCAACGGTAATCTTCCGGGCACAGCACAATTCCCGCACGCACCGGGTTTAAATCGATGTAGCCCAGGCAGTTGAGAAGACCTTCGCCTTTTTCTATCAACACACTTTTGAAGCGTTCGCACCAGAAGTAGCCTTTCCTATTATTCTGACGATTATACCAGAAAGAAAAGGTTTGTTTGACACATTTTATGTATTCGGAAAGGTCTCTTAATTTCTTTCTTATCCCGGTTAAATCTCCCAATTTAAGGTTGTCTTTCCCATAGAACTTTTTTAACCGCTCCATCACCTCCCGGTCTGAGCAGTTTTCTCCGGTTTCCATGCAAACCAGCAGGTGAAAATGGTTTGACATGATGGCAAAACCGATAACTTTGACAAAAAAGAGTTCTGAATATTTTTTGATGATATGAAAGAGTTTTTCTTTTTCGTTTTCGCCGAGGAGGAATTCCTGTCCCACAGTTCGAGAGATGATGTGGTAGTAAGCATTTTCGTCTATCACTTTTAGCCTTCGTATTCGTGCCATTTTTTTATCCTCCTTCTTTTTTTATAGGATATTTTACCACTTTCATTAATAGATGTCAATAAATTACCTGTCCCTTTATTCCTTGTTTTTTTGTTGGATTTCGGGAATACTGTCCCTGTTGTACTGCCGCAGAGCGGCTTATCGGCTGGGTGCGCCGCACTCTTGCGAAACGGCTCAGAGGGTGCCCGCATGTATTATCCTCTCAAATAATTTTTCTGCATCTATTGAAATACGATTCCATTTTCTTTATAATCCTATCATGATAAACGAAGGAGTAAAAAGATGAAAAGCTATCGCAAAGAACTATGGTTCCAAACTTCAAAACGGCGGGAACTGATCAATATTACCCCGGATGTGGAAAAATGTCTGCATGAAAGCGGCATCAAAGAAGGTTTCGTCCTGTGCAACGCTATGCATATCACGGCCAGCGTGTTTATCAACGATGACGAATCCGGGCTGCACAAAGATTACGAGAAATGGCTGGAAAAATTGGCCCCGGAAAAACCCCATTCCCAATATAACCACAATACTTTCGAAGATAACGCCGACGCCCACCTGAAAAGAACTATCATGGGCCGCGAAGTGGTGGTGGCAATCACCGCCGGCAAATTGGATTTCGGCCCCTGGGAACAAATCTTCTACGGCGAGTTCGACGGCAAAAGAAAAAAAAGAGTCTTAGTCAAAATTATCGGAGAATAAAAAAAATATTTGGAAAACCCACACGGTTTTTCGTTGTTTACGCCTTTTGCTCCTTTAAAGCTCGACAACAAGTAAATTTCCTGTCTAAATTATCCTGCACCTCTCTACGAAGGAGCGCCAATTCTTTTTCTACATCTATTTTCTCAAAACCTTTGTTTTTCCAGGTGTCCCAGACGCTGAGAGGTTTTCTTTTCTTTAGCTTTTTTGTGGGCATCGAGGTGTTAAAAAGTCAGGATTTTCCAGTCGTCCTTGATCAACCTGGAAAGCGGCTTGCCATAGTAAATCACATTGACACCCAATTTCTTCAACTGATCAGATACCCCGTAAGAGTCCGAACACCACTTGCAAGCATATAATTTTATCCCGATCTTTCTCATTTTGACGAGCTGGTCCTGCAATTCCCGGTCCTCGCTCAACAACTTCGTCGAAGCACCCCAGATAATAAACTTGATCTCATTGAACCATTTGTACTTTTTGGCATTATAGGTATAAAGAAAAACCATCTTCTTAGCTACATCCGGGTCGCCGCTGGTCCACAACACCGCCAGCCTATCTTGTTCAGCCCCGGGAGCCACTACCGGCGTTCCCGCTTTTTCGTTTTTCTCCAGGCCCGCCTCCGAGATGCTCAGCAGCATACCGGGAAGCAGCAGCGCACTTAAAACAACCAACATAACTTTTTTTCTCATAATTACCTCCGCTTCTAAAATGGAATTACCCCGGTATTATATCAAGCCTTTATACCGGACGCAACCCTTAGGCAGCTCCAGCCCCAGCTAAAAGCTCACTTGCCTCCGGCGGCCCTGCC
>JAGLSW010001129.1 GCA_023135565.1 Candidatus Aminicenantota bacterium
CTTTTGAAAAAGTTTGAACAAAACTTTTGATTATTGAGAAGCAAAAGCGCTCACCCGCTGTCGCTGCCGCGAAGCGGCTTATTGCCCCCCCACGCGAGTGGGGCGCCGGCCATAAAGCAGGTCGTCGAAAAAAAGCGCCAGACGCTGGTTGACCGGGTTGCGGGATACATAAAAACGCACTAACTTGTGAACCAGCGTGTCGGGTTTCGTATAAGGACAAACGCTGATACAAAGTCCGCAGTCAGTGCCGAATTTTTTCCACATGGAAAAGCACTGCTCCTGGGCAATCGACCAGTGGCGAACGCCTCTCGATACCGGCTCTTCGTCATGGGTAATCGCCCTGGAAGGACAGTTGTCGGCGCATTTTTTGCAGATACGGCAAAAGGTTTCCATAGGGGAAAACTTTTTTTCTTTCGGCGTAGGCAGCAGTTCGATATCCGTGGTCACTACCGATATTCTTACGCAGGGGCCATAAACCGGATGCAGCAGCAGACCGAGCCGGCCCAATACTCCCACCCCCGAGTCCACCGCCAGGGGAACACACAACACCTGGTAATTTCCATCCGTATGGGCGCGGGCGTCACAGCCGAAAGAACGAATATATTCAGCCAGGATATTGGCGATTTTGGCAGCTTCCACGTATTGGCGGGAAGATTCGAGTACCACAGGGAGGCCGGGGGCAGCTTTGATCATATCGACGTCCATTGCCACCACGATCACGATAGCAAAACGGTGATCCGACTTAACGGCTTCGCCCCAATGCTCCTCCCGGCGGCCGACATGACTGTAAAAATGATAAGGTTTCAAGGGCGTGATACCTACGTCCACAGCCCCGTAAAAACGGGCGGTCTCTTCGATCACCGCGGTCATTCGCCCTGATATAGAGTTGGTTTTTTCATGTCTTCGACGACAAGAGGAGGCTTTTTTGAAAAATCGCCCCCCCTTGACCCCCCCAAAAAACTTTTGTTCAGGGGCTTTTCCGGTTTTCTCATGCATATGAAGTTTAACCTTTTCGTGGTTTTTTGTTTTGCTGTTTTCTTCAGCCATGGAAGCAGACCGGGTGCGCTCTAAATTAGTAAAAGCCGCTTCAAAGAGCGGCGAGTAGATCTTATCATAGTAAGTAGACCCCGGTTCACCGAGATTCGGTTTAGCGTGGATTTTTTTGTCGATCTCTTTTTTTTCGGGATGGGCGGCATAATATTTAGCCGCCGCTTCGGGCAAATTTTTAAGCCTGTTTCGCGCCAGCATGTGGTCCCGCTCATCATACTGCTCTGCAGCGGAAACATCCCGCTCTTCCACGGCAGGAAAAAACCGGAGCAGGGAAAATACGCCAAAAAGAAGCAAAACGCCCAATAATATTAGATTTATGATGCCTACCCAGCGTAAATAAGCGAAAAAAATAAAACCGGGCCACAGCAGTGAATTAATAAGCAGGGCGGCCAGGGAGATCAAGCCCGCCTGTTTTTCTTTTTCGCTTATCGAAGCAGCTATAAGGACAATTAGGAACGCATCACATAGGATTAGTAGAGATAAATTAACATATATCATTATTTTTAGAACTCCTTTTTCGTTAAGGTTTATTATAACAAAATACAGCGGTTGACTGCAAACAAAAAGGGAATAAGAAAATTAGGGGACAGGCAAGAATGAACTTCACCCGGAAACGAATGAAATTAAA
>JAGLSW010000113.1 GCA_023135565.1 Candidatus Aminicenantota bacterium
GTTCACCTCAGGGAGGGAATTGGGAACCGGCACGGCGAATTGAGCGGCCCCATCGCACTCTATAGGGGCAAAATTTCTCTGTTTGAACGAAGTGAGTTTGAAATTTTAGCGAGATGAGCCGCAAGCCGGTCAATTCCCGGACGGGTGAACGAAATATGAACTGCGTGAGTTCAATTTTCTCCAAAACTGAATAGTTACCCCGAAATCTTTGCGGTTCTCCCGGTGATGGACAGCGGCGCTTTCATGTGATATAATTCCACCTATAAAACAATAGAACGGAGGCCCTAATCATGCCATTTGTTGAATTTAACGGAAAAAAATTAGAAGTAAACGAAGAGGGTTTTTTAGCCGATCCTGCCGAATGGAACAAGGAAGTGGCTGAATTTTTTGCTAAAAAAGAAGAAGGAATAGAGAACCTGAGCGAAGATCACTGGGCGGTGATTAACTATATCAGGGAATTCTACTTAGAAAAAGAAACTGCCCCTATGGTGCGCAAAATAGTTAAAACTACCGGTTTTAAACTTAAATATATTTATGAACTCTTTCCTTCCGGTCCGGCTAAAGGAGCAGCTAAAATAGCCGGTCTCCCCAAACCCGACGGCTGCGTTTAAGTTTATAACTCTCAGTGCTGTGCATTTCCCCACTAAGTGGGGCTAAAACGGGAGGTTTACAATGTTAACTGTCCTAAAATATGGAGTTATAATCTCTTTTGTCATCTCGATGGTGTCGCTGGCCATCCTGGTTATTAAGACCTTTTATTTCGGCAAACGGACCGCGTCCGCTCCCCATGAAGATGACCCGGAAGACGGAGAAAAAAGAAAAACCGGTTTTTTCGGCAACCTTTCACCGGGTTTTAATATAACGAAACTTTATGCCGAACCGAAAGGGGATGTGAAAAAGGGAATCGCCTATGCCTTCGGCAAAGGGATGATGCCCTGGGAAAAAGAGAGCGCCGGGAACCATCTACCCAGCTACCTGTGTGGAATATCCTATCATGCGGGTATTTTTTTGTCTCTTTTGTACCTATTTGCCGTCATCTTTTCGATCAAAATCCCCGACCTAATTATCCTTATCTTCCAGGTGTTTTGCCTGGCTGGTTTTGTTTCAGGCGTATGCCTATTAGGCAAAAGAGTCTTAGCGCCGTATATGAGAGAAATAAGCTGTCCCGACGACCTGGCAGCCAATATTATCGTGGATGTGTTTTTAATATCCGCTTTTTTGCATACCTTTATGCCCGGGTTGGCCCCATATTTTTTCCTAATTGCGATTTTAATGTTTTTATACATCCCCAGTGGAAAGATTCGCCACTGCTTTTTCTTTTTTTATGTCAGGATTCTGTTCGGAATTTTTTATGGCAGAAGGGGTGTGTTCCCGTCGAAACCCTTCCAGGATAATGGGGGACGCCAGGGAATGGCTGAAGGAGAAAAATGAGCAAAAAAAACGAAACCAAAGACCCGGTAATCGAAAAAATAGAACAGTTGACGCCGGCTGACTTAGAAAAAATTTTGCAAGTTTTCAAAGAAAAGATAGACCACCGTTACGCGGCTTATTTCAATTCTTGTGTGCACTGCGGCCTCTGCGCCGATTCCTGCCATTATTATTTAACTCACGAAGACCTGCAGTCGATGCCTGCTTATAAGCTGAACCTGATGATGTCGGTATTTAAGGGGGTGGCGGCGTCCCCGGCTCATAAGACTGGTAAAAACACCGGCGAAAAAGAAAAAATTTCTTTTTACCGGCGGTTTTTATCAGGTATCAAAGAGAAATACTCCCGCTGGGTAGGCGCCGAAAAACTCGACAAAGAGATGGTAAAAGAATGGGTTGATTCTCTTTTCGGCAGGTGTTCTATGTGCGGCAGGTGTTCTATAAATTGTTCTATCGGCTTAAATATTCCTTATCTCATTCGCGCTGCCAGGGGTGCGTTGACTGCCGTGGGTATTGTGCCCCCCGGTTTGCAGTCAACCGTAGATACTGCCATGGAAAAAGGTAATAACATGGGCATCGCAAAGGAAGACTGGGTAGAAACAGCAGAGTGGATAGAAGAAGAACTCCAGGACGATATAGAAAACCCGGCAGCCAAACTGCCTTTAGATAAAAAAGGGGCGAAGTATTTTTACACCATAAATCCACGGGAAGCCATGTTCTTTCCTTTGTCGATTTCTGCGGTGGGAAAAATTTTTTTTGCCGCGGGAGAAGACTGGACTTTTTCCAGCGACAACTATGACGTCACTAATTATGGTTTATATAATGGTGATGACTATGCCGCCGGAACCATGTCGGACCGACTTGTCCAATCTATGCAAAAATTGGGCTGCAATACCCTGGTGTTGGCCGAATGCGGCCACGGTTTTAATTCCAACCGCTGGGAAGCCCCGGAATGGTTAAGCAAGGAATACGGTTTTGACGTGAAAAGCATCCTGGAAATAGTGGCCGGTTTCATTCGTGAAGGCCGTATAAAATTAGACCCCTCGAAAAACACGGAACCCGTGACTCTTCACGATCCCTGCAACTTAGTGCGTATGGGTGGAATCATAGAGGAGCAGCGTTTTATTTTGAAACATGCGGTAAGTGATTTTACAGAGATGACGCCTAACCGGCAGAAGAATTTTTGCTGCGGTGGTGGTGGCGGTCAATTGTCCATGACCCGGTTCAGCCGGAGACGATTAAAAGCCGGTAAAATTAAAGCAGACCAGATCCAAAAAACCGCCGCTAAGATTGTAGCCACCCCTTGTCATAACTGCATCGACCAATTGATGGAACTCAACAAGCACTACCAGTTGGGTGTCAGGATAAAAACCGTCTGCGAGATTGCCGCCGACGCCCTGGTTCTTTAGCTAAAAACAGAGCCCACAAAGCGGATGGCATCTGCAGCCTATGAGCCGCTTCGCGGCAGGAGCCAACGATGGCCGTTTATTGTGTAGAAAATCGTATCGCTCATGAAAAGTTTTGGGAGTCCAGAACCCTTTTTCAAAAGGGTTTTGGCCGCCGGAGGCAAATCGGCTGGGTGCGCCGCCCCCTTAATTTTTCATGGCGGCGATTTCTTTTACCGCATCTATGGCAGTTTGAATCTCTTCTTCGGTATTAAAGGGGCCGATGCCGAACCTAACCGCGCCGTGGATGTCTGCTGTGCCTAATTGTTCATGGATCAGGGGGGCGCAGTGCAGTCCAGTGCGGCTGGCGATATTATAATCGACATCTAAAAGAGTACCTACGTTCAGCGCTTCGAACCCCGCCACGTTAAAGAGGAAAATCCCGATATGGTCGGTCAAATCATCCTGGCAGTATAAAGTGATTCCATTTACATCTTTCAGGCCGTCCCGGAGCATGGCAGTGAGTTTCATTTCGTGTTGGTGGATATTTTCGATTCCTTTTTCTTCCACCCACTTCACTCCTGTATGTAGACCCGCCACTCCTACGGCATTTAATGTACCGTATTCGAGCCGGTAAGGATATTCGTCTAAGTGGGTTTTGACCGCGGAACGGACGCCGGTTCCACCGGCCCGGGTATGTTTGATCTCGATTCCCTCTTTTACATAAAGGCCGCCTATGCCGGTGGGCCCCAGGAGTGATTTATGCCCGGTAAAAGCTATGATATCCACATTTTGTTCTTCGATGTCGATGGGAATTTTCCCCGCTGACTGCGAACTATCTATAGCAAAAATAATTCCCCTCTCTTTGCAGAGTCTGCCGATCTCTTTGATCGGTTGAATTGTGCCGATCACATTGGAAGCATGGTTGATGATTACCAGTTTTGTATTCTTTTTGAATTTTTTCGGGAATTCGTCGGGATCGACGAATCCTTTGCCGTCAACCGGGAGATAGTCTACTTCGACGCCTTTGTATTTTTCCTGGTGATAGAGGGGCCTTAACACGGAATTGTGTTCGATGGTAGTGCTGATGGCGTGATCGCCTCCTTCTAAAAGACCGCTTATAATTAGGTTTAACGCATCGGTAGAGTTATAAGAAAAGCACAGTCTATCGGGGTCTTTGCCGTTAAAGAATTTCATCAACTGCTTGCGGGTGTTTTCTACTATTTCGCCTGACTCTATACACAGGTCATAGCCGGAACGGCCCGGGTTGACGCCGAAATTCCTGTAAAAATGGTCCATAAATTGGTAAACTTCCTCTGGTTTTGGGAATGATGTAGCTCCGTTATCTAAGTAAATCATCTTATTCATAATTTTACCTCTTTTAGTTAGTAGTTCCTGGTGGTTAGTTAAAATTATAACTATATTTTTTCTTTTAGTCAAATTTTTTATAGAACTTTTTTCGCTTCTTGATTTTTCCCGGTTCTTTTATACCGGTTGAATCCGACTTTGTGGGAAGGACTGGAACAATCTGCACAACACAAAACCGTTGGCTTTCATAACGTCATGTAAGCGCCTGATTCTTAACTGTTAAATTTCTTAAAAATGTTCACCCTATTGAAATATTCCTCTATTTGCTATAAAATACGAACATGGACAAACCGGATATATGGGGATTAAAAAATGATATTAAATGAAGAAATGTTATGCGAATTTAGGATCAGTACTGAAAGGGCTGTTATCCTGGATTCTTCCCTGCAGGACTTAGATGTGAAGGCATTTAAAAAATGCCTGCATAGAAAATATTATGAAAAATTTTCCACTAAGAATTTCAATTTCGAGCAGTTGTTGAAACTATCGGTGGAAGAGATTTTCACCACCTTAGATTTAAACATTTCTTTACAAAAAGTGCTGCAAAATATGGGGCTGGCCCGCGGCGAACATTTAACCCTGGCAGGACTGCTGCTGTTTGGCGAGACGCCGCAAAATTACAAGCCTGTTCTAAATATGCAGTGCGCCGCTTTTGTGGGGAATGACATCAGCGGTACCGAATTTCGGGACAAAGAGAATATAGACGGAAATTTCCCGGCTATTTTTAAACAAGCTGTCGGTTTTCTAAACCGGAACCTGAAAAAAATCCAAAAAGGGAAAAATTTTAACACTCCCGGTGTGCTTGAGATTCCCGGGATTGTCTTGGAAGAGTTAGTGGTAAACGCCCTGGTTCACAGGGATTATTTCATTAATTCTTCGATAAAATTGTTTATTTTTGATAACCGGGTTGAGATCATCAGCCCCGGCAGGCTGCCCAATACATTGACCATCGAGAATATAAAGAGCGGCATATCGGTTGCCCGCAACCCGGTTATCCACTCCACGGCGCAGTATATTTTGCCTTATTCCGGGTTGGGAAGCGGTATAATCAGGGCTTTGAATCATTACGATAAAATCGAGTTTGAAAACGATGTCAAAGGAGATAGATTTAAAGCTATTATTCACCGCATTTCAAATTGAAATTTTTCCAGTTAGCCCGGATTTCTCACAATATATTGCCTCCGGCGGCCAAAACCCTTTTGAAAAAGGGTTCTGGACTCCCAAAACTTTTGTTGAGCGATACGCTTTTCTGCACAAGAAACGCCCTTTATAGGCTCCTACCGCGAAGCGGCTAATAGGCTGGGTGCGCCGCACCCTTCCTGACTCCCAAAACTTTTGATGAGCGATACGCTCCGTCAAAATTTTTATACGCTTTTCCCCGGTTATTAAAGGTTTATTCCTGATCCTGGTGAGAAATGTGGGTTAGCCACGCTGCGGGGTTAGTCTGTTTCGCCGATGCGGAAGTCGTTGCGATCATCTGTATCATTATAGTAAGAGAGTTCTATCTCTTCTTCCGGGGCTTCTAATTGAGAGGGAATCGTTTCGTCCTCCTTAACGGGCGGGGGTGCCGATCCCATGGGCAGCAGGGAAATTTTCAATTCCGCATTTAGAGCAGCAGCGATTTTTTCTAAAGTAGTGATGCGGGGGAAAGC
>JAGLSW010001130.1 GCA_023135565.1 Candidatus Aminicenantota bacterium
ATAATTAAAATCAAAAGCGCTCACCCGCTGCCCCTGCCGCGAAGCGGCTCATGGCTGGGTGCGCCGCACCCCCGGAGGTAGGTAAATGAAAAAAGTTAAAATAATAAGTAAAAAGAGAGTGTTCGACGACTTTTTTAAGATCGACGAAATAAAGTTGAAGCACGAACTTTATAACGGTAACATGAGCGAGCCGATGAAACGGCTCAGTTTTGAAAGGGGCGATTCCGTAGGCATGCTGGTCTGGAATAAGGAGAGTGAAAGACTCGTTCTCACCGAACAGTTCCGTTTTTGCACCTATGAGAAAGGACCGGGCTGGCTTTTAGAAATACCCGCCGGTGTAGTAGAAGCAGGCGAAGACCCGGAAGAGACGGCCCAAAGAGAGATTTTAGAAGAAACCGGGTACCGGGCCGAAAGGCTTACCCACCTTTATTCTTTTTACGTATCCCCCGGCGGAACCACTGAAAGAATCATTCTCTATTACGCCGAAGTGGAAAACAAAGACCGGATCGAAAGCGGAGGAGGTGTAGTTTTGGAACACGAAGACATTCGTATATTGGAGCTTTCCCAGCCGGAAATGCGCGCAAAGCTGGCAGCCGGTGAAATCGTAGATGCCAAAACCCTTATCGCTTTGATGTGGTTCCAGCAAGACAGGTGATATTTGTTTATTTTAAGCCCAATTTCTTGCCCTGCTCTAACAATATTAACGATTCTTTCAGCCGCTGTTTTTTTGTTTGCGGACGTTTGGCCACCGTAATCCAACCCATAAACTGCTGCCGGTACGAAGGCGCTAATCCTGCAAAAAACGCCTTTGCCCGCGGGTTTTGCTCTAAGGCTTGTTCGAGTTCCGGTGGCATCCGGAAAGACATTTGCGCTCGAACCGGTTTATCCCACAGGCCGGACTTTTTAGCTGCTTCGATTTTATCGAGACCGGGTTTCGTCATTTGGCCGGACTCGATCATTTTTTCGGCCCGTTTTTTGTTGAGCGCCGACCAGCGGCTGCTTGTTTTGCGGGGGGTAAATTTGCGGGCATATTTTTCGTGGTCGAGCTTTTTGATAATGCTGTCGATCCAGCCGAAGCATAGGGCTTCTTCCACGGCGTCGTCGTATCTCAGCGCCGCTTTGCCCGTGCCCTGCTTGTAGAAAACCAGCCAGATTCCCGCCGGTTCTTTGTCGCAGTTTTCGCTGAGCCATTTTCGCCATTCGGCTCTATTTTTCACGTACACTTGTTTCATGCTAAATCATAATACTCAAACCCGGTAAACCGGTAATAAGCTTTCTCCCGACGCCGCAGGTACACTCTAACCCCACAAAAATTTGTGTTAACCTGTGCCACTTACCAGTGACAATCTCGTTTTTTTGCGAATATTTTTTAAAATGAGACCAATGTTTCAGATGTTATAGGCTGCGGATGCCATCCGCTTTGTATAATCTGTGGGCTGTTTTTAAAGTTCTTTTTGCAGGAGCTTGAAAAATTTTTGCCGCGCTTCTCTTTCTAACCAGGGGTAATGGCCGCAGTTCTCGATCAGGATAAATCTAAAGTCTTTTAGTACTTCAGAAAGCGGCTCCCTGACACCCTCAGCGGGATGAGGATCATAGTCGCCGTGGATAGCTACTACCGGGCTTTGGATTTGTTTTGCTAATTTTAGCAGTTTCCCGGAGGCCCTTAGTTCAGCCGCGTCTCTCCACACCCGCTCGTGAATATGGTACTGGTATTCATGAGCGGGTGTGTCTAAAACAATGGGGTCGAAACAATCGGCTTTGCAGCACAACTCACCGAAACGGCCTAAAAGCGCGTCTTTATTTTGCCCATCGGGATCGTTTAGGGCGTTTATCAGGACCAGGACTTCCTCTTTTTCTGTTTCGCGGAGGCGGCTCAACCGCGTCTCCATGATGCCTGCAGCGTATTCTTCTGCAAATACACCGCTGCCCACCAGGATGGTTTTTTTGACAAGCTCAGGAAAACGGGCGGCAAAAATAAAACCCAGCATCGCCCCCCATGACCAACCGACCAGCGTGATAGGCGGCTCTCCGTGTTTTTCTAAGACGGTTTTTAGCTCCTGCACCTGGCCTGCTAAGGAATCGGCGGTTTGCAGCGGTTCCAAAACGCCCCGGTAGGTGGAGAGTTCCCGCGCTAAGGGGGCGGCTGATCCCGGCGCTCCCGGCCCGCCGTGGATAACGGCGATATTAAAAGGAGCTTTGCCGTATGTTCTCAGATTTTTTTTGTTTTCCCGCAATTTTTTTTAACCTCGACATAATGTATTAAAACAAGACTTGACCCCGTAATATTTTGACCCCAAAAAACCTCAAAAAAAAGTTTGGCCCCCGGCAGGGCCGGCGGCAAGTCCCTAAGATTTTTAGAATGCCCGTTTGTTGAGTGCTGAATGCCGAACTTTTTAGATCAAACACCCACCATGAAAATGGATTTTTTGTTATGAGTCGTTTTTTTCCAGTAAAGCTTTTCTTCCCATTCGATGTCCGCGGGATCGAAAATGACCAAATAGCCTTCCTTTATACCTAACCGGTCTAAATAACGTCCCAATTGCTCTTTGCCGTCTTCGATAGTATGTTTGCTTCGCTTAATCTTTAGTTCTAAGGCGAATTCCTGTTTCCCGAATTTCACCAACATATCTATGCGGCCATTTCCCAACGCCATTTCCCGGGTAATGTCTCCACCGGAATTAACGATTCGCTGCAAAAATGCCATCAGCAGCAATTGATGAGCCGACTCTTTGTATTCGTATCTATCCAACCAGGACTCACTGTTGCGGCGGTAGAATTCCTGAAAATCTTTCAGCGCTTTTTCCATATTCAAACTGCCGTCTTTATTTACAAACCGGGGTGTCTGGATCTCTTCGGGTATGGAAACTTGCATGGGAGACGCCATCACCCTGGGTACTATTTCGGCATAGATGGGGTTGGCGAATTTTAGGGGATCCGTTTGTTTTACGAGGCCCAGGTCCCTGACATAAGCAATATCATCATCCAGTATATCGAAAGTGAGGTTCACTCCGTTTATAATGGCCTGGACGATTCGCTTTACCCGGGCTTCTTTTAACTTGTCTACAAGGCTGTCTAAGTGCGTATCCCGCCTCATAACCAGTTGATTCTTGGCTTCGAACACGGTGTCTAAAGTTATTTTTTTTGAATAATCCTCTTTCAATATCCTGGAGACCATCTGGTACGCCAGGGCATTGGTTAGCCAGGGCTGGCCGCCGCTGAGTGTAAATATTTCGTTTTTTACCTCTGCCGTGAAAATTTGCCCTGTTTCTTCTGTGTGCCGGTCTAAGAGTTCTTCTACTTCATCTTTTGAGAAATTTTTTAGAAAGAGCGAATCGGACTTTACGTTAAAAGGAGAGGAGGTTCCCAACGAAACACTGTTTTTGCGGATAACGGTTTTATAGTCCCTGACGTCTCTCAAACCCACCAGGACCACGGATGAAGGAAAATGTCCCGGCCTGCCTTGATAACCGTCCCGCAATTGCCGCAGCACCGAAATTAGAACATTATCAAATAAGGCGTCGATTTCGTCGATTAACAGCACTAACGGCTTTTTTTGGCTTTTGGCCCATGTTTCCAGGTAGTCTTTTAAGTTTAAGTATTGTGTTTCTTTGGGATTTTGCGGCCGGTACTTTTCCGGCAGTTGTCTGGCAGCCGCCTGGTATACGCAGTGGATGAGAGTTTCATTCGCTTTATCCACGGTAATGCTGCTGTAACCGGCCGTTTCAAAAGACACGACCAGGGCGATATGTTTTTCTTCGCTGTTGAGTTTCCGGGCCAGGGCGTACAAATAGGTGGTTTTGCCGGTTTGCCGCGGCGCATGGAGGGTGAAATAGAATTCCTTTTTTATCAAGTCTTCGACTTCGGTTAAGCGTTTGAGGGGGTCCACCATATAATGTTTTCCGGGGAAACACAACCCGGCGATATTGAAAAATTTATCCACTGTCGGCTCCTGTTAAAGTTCGTAAAAAATTAATTTTGGTCATTCCTTTATTTTAAATCAAATCGATTAATAATGCAATGTCTCCGGGGAAGACGCGCTCCTGTTTTTTTTTATTCTATCGACCATTTGAGCTGGAATTCGATCTCTTCAGCGCCTTCTTCCCGCTCATGCTCGATGTTTATAGTGGCATCCGGCGGCACGGAAATACGTTCGCCAGCTACCTGGATACGGAATCTTTCTCCATTCTCTAAACAGTCGGCCAGGCGGCGCAGTTTTTCGATGAAATCTTTTACCGGGTATTCTTTTTCGATGTCCCGTCCTGGTTTTTCTTTACGTACCGGCATGTTAGATCCTCCTTTTCCCCGATTTTTTATTCTTTTAGTGCGTACACCCCACAAGTGTGGGGTGGCGGAGAGGGTGGGATTCGAACCCACGGTCCCGTTGCCAGGACAACTGCTTAGCAGGCAGCCCGTTTCAGCCACTCACGCACCTCTCCAACAATGCTAATAAAATCTGCCGAGGAGGGGATTCGAACCCCTACAGGCTTTCGCCCACAAGCACCTCAAGCTTGCGTGTCTACCACTTCCACCACCTCGGCTTGAATCTATTTTACAGCGTCAGGAACCTTTGTTCGGATCCGGTTCCTTACTTTTATCATCAGGTTTTTTGGTTTCCTCTTTCTTGTCGGTATCCGCCGCGGAATTTTTGGGAATATCCGTTTCTTTTTCCGTTCCTGTTTTAGGGGTATCCGCTGCCGCGCCTTTGTCTACTTCACCTGTTTCCTGGTCCGTAATATCCGCTGCTTTTTGTTCCTTGACGGCATCGTCTTTTACGGCTGTGCCGCCGCTGGACTTAATGTCCGCTCTTAACCATAAAAGCAGCGATGTAAGCATGAATAAAACAGCAAGGGTGGTGGTTATCTTGGAAAGCAGCGAGGCTGTTCCTCTTGGGCCAAAAGTCGATTGGCTCCCGGCGCCGCCGAAAGCCCCTGCTAAATCGGCGCTTTTTCCACTCTGGAGCAATACTATGATGATGAGCAGTAAGCTAACAACTACATGTATAAAATGTAAAAATGTGTTCAAAATTTCCTCCTATTTTGCGACGATTTTGTATGAACTTTGAATTATATCAAAAAACGGCTCAACTTTCAAGGAGGCGCCGCCAACAAGTACGCCATTTATGTCTTTTTGGGAAAGAATTTCAAAACTGTTCCCCGGTTTCACCGATCCGCCGTAGAGTAGGGGGATGTCCCGGAAAGCGGGGGTTTTCTCTTTTAATAATTCTCTTATGAAAGAGTGTACTTCCCGGGCCTGGTCAGGACTGGCTGTTTTGCCTGTTCCGATGGCCCATACAGGTTCATAAGCGATGGCGACAGCGGCGATCTCCTCAGCGCTCAACCCCTCTAAACCTTTGTCTAACTGTTCTTTTATTAGGTCGAAGGTTTTGCCTGCTTCCCGCTCTACCAGGGTTTCCCCGATACACAGCATGGGGGAAAAACCAAATTTAAAAGCAGTTTTGACTTTTTTGTTGAGATCGCTGTCGATTTCCCCGAATACATGCCTGCGCTCCGAATGGCCGATCAAAACATAGGTGACCAGCCCTTGCAGCATCAGGGGAGAGATTTCGCCGGTAAAGGCGCCTTTCTCTTCGAAAAAGATATCCTGGGCTCCGGTTTTTATTTTTTGTGAGATTCCTTTTAAAGGATAAAGGGAGATGAAAGAAGGGAAGATGAGTATCTCGATCCTTTTTTCCCGGGCTAATTCCGGGTGTTCGGCTATTTTGCCGTCTAAGGCTTTAAAAAATTCGATGCTTTCAGATGCTGTGTGGTGCATCTTCCAGTTACCTGCGATAATAAATTCTTTTTTCATTTTTTTAACTCCATGCTGTTAGTGAGGGTGCGGGGCACCTTGCCTCCGGCGACCAGGGGGCGTTTTTTCAATGAATAATGGAACAATGTTCAATTATCAATGGTCAGTCCCAGGCGCAGGTATTACCCTTTATAGGGCGCCCGGGCCGCGGGCTTAACCACATAAAAAATCCAAAACAGGGCCGCTTGCCGGCGAAATATAAGAAAACCGCTCGGTAAGACCGAGTTTCTCTACCGCTGCCGCTAACTCTTCTCCGACTATAATCGATTCCGCGGCATAAGCGGCGGCGGCTTTTGCTATTTCAGAGGTGCCGCCTGAGAAGGTGTCGATGCGGGAAACCCCTAAAGGCCCATACCAGAGGATAAGTCCGGCTTTTTCTACCTCGGCGGCGAATAACTTTATGGTATCGAAACCGATATCTAATCCCATCATATTATCGGGGATATCTTCCCCTTCTTTTATCATTTTGATGGTTATGTCGGGTTCGATTTTGATCGCCGCAATATGATCGATGGGCAGGAGCAGCTTGACGTTTTTTTCGGCTGCTTTTTTTAGGATATCCCGGCATGTCTCGATAGACTCTTTCTCTACCGGTGAGCTGCCTACATCGAATCCCTTTGCCGCCAGGAACGTGTAAGCCGCTGCGCCGCCGATAAGTACGGTTTGGACTTTATCCAGCAGCTTCGATATATAAGCTGCTTTTTCAGCGACTCTTGTACCGCCGATTACAATTAGGTAATTCCCGGGCGGATTCTCTAGCGCCCGGCGCAGCAGCGGGTTATCTTTCATGGTTGTATGAGTACTCATATTTTTTTCCATATTTATTATATGGCGGGGTTTTAGCTTTTCGAGATTTTGATGATTACGTCCCTTAAACGGCAGGAATATCCCCATTCGTTATCATACCAGGACAATATCTTCACCATATCACCGGCAATGTCGGTAATAAACTGGCCGTCAACGACCGAAGAGTGGCTGTTGCCGATCAGGTCGGTGGAAACGATAGGCTCTTCAGTGTATTCCAATATGCCTTTTAATTCGCCTGCCGCGGCTTCGCGGAAAAGCTTTTTAAGTTGATCCACGTTCGCTGTTTTCTCTAAATCTACCACTAAGTCCACTAAAGAGACGTCGGGAGTGGGCACCCTGATAGCGCTGCCGGTTATTTTTCCGGCCAGCTCGGGCAAAACGAGGCCGATGGCTTTGGCGGCGCCGGTGGTGGTGGGGATAATATTTTGAGCGGCGGTCCTGGCCCTTCTTAAATCTTTATGGGGCAGGTCGAGTATCCGCTGGTCGTTGGTATAGGAATGAATAGTGGTCATGTTGCCCCTGGTTACCGTGAAGTTGTCATGCAGCACTTTTACAACGGGCGCTACACAGTTGGTAGTACAGGAGGCATTGGAAATAATATGATGCTTTTCGTGATCGTATTCTTTATCGTTCACTCCTAATACGATGGTGATGTCGGGCTCAGGGGCCGGAGCAGAGATGAGTACTTTTTTCGCCCCTGCTTTAAGATGTTTGGAAGCATCCGCTCTTTTCCTGAACAGACCGGTGGATTCTACCACCACGTCGATGCCCAGTTTTTTCCAGGGCAGGTTTTCCGGGTTTCTTTCGGTGGAAACTTCGACCTCTTTCCCGGCTATTATAATACTATTCTCTTTCACTTCTATGTCATGGCCGAACCTTCCGAATACCGAATCATACTTCAGTAAGTGGGCCAGGGTTTTGGCGTCCGTAATATCGTTTACGGCCACTATTTCGAAATCTTTTTGTTTCATGCTGGCCCTGTAAAAGAGCCTGCCTATTCTACCGAAACCATTAATTGCTACTCTATAACTCATATATTTCCTCCTGGATTTTTTTTCAAAAGGGGGTGGCACCCCCAACCTAATAAGGGCCTGGGAAACACGTTCCCAACAACTTTGATCGAAAAGTTCGGTTTTTTAGCAAACTTTCATGAAGTATTTGTAAAAAATAAGTTAACATAAACCCCAGTTCAATTCAAGGGGTTTGGCCTATTTTTTTTAAAAAGATTTTTCTTCAAAATAGCAAAACCATTACAAATGTTAGGTGTCCCTCAAAAAAGAGCATCGACGTCTCCAATAATGCCGATATAACAGCAAAAATCTCTATCTCGCGAATCCCGAAAAACCAAAAAAAACCAAAAAAAATGAAATTTAAAAAAAATTGTTTTCCGAAAAACATCGTTATATCGGTTGTTTTGGGAATTAAGAAAATATGCGGGACACCTAACAAAATTGTATCTTGACAAGTATGAAAATTTATAAGATTATTTATGTGGCGACCTGTTTATGCTGCAGCGTCTGTATTCCCGGTATATTCCTAATTTGAATGAAAATGAAATTTTGTTTTCGCCACAAAAAATTTAAAAGTTGTTCATGCAATCTCAATGGCGGAAGCTTACCTTGAAGAAGGATTTGCGATTTCATAGGAGGTTCGAAGTGCATAAGATAAAATTTTTCGGTTTAGGGGGTCAGGGGGTAGTGACTGCTGCCCGGATATTGGTGCATGCGGTATCCATATATGAAGATAAATTCGGCAAGACTGTTCCTGCTTATGGGCATGAGAGAAGGGGAGCGCCGGTGTTTGCGGATGTGATGATCGACCGGCGGGATATATTATTAAATTCTTTTGTTTATGAACCTGATATGGTTGTGGTATTTGCTCAGTCGGTACTCGATCACGGTGTTCCCATCGCAAAAGGGATACATAAAGACACTATTCTTGTGATGAATACAGGCGATGAGGCCCTGCTGGAACAATTAAAAAAAGAACATATTTTTAAAGAAATATATTATGTCGATGCCACCCGGGTGGCTTTAGAACAAACCGGCAGGGAAATTCCCAACAGCGCCATATTGGGCGCTCTGGCCAGGACCGGCGTCGTGGGCATCGATTCGGCCCTTAGTTCCCTTAAAGAGTTTTTTAAAAGCCACGGAGGAAAAAATGCAGCAGCAGCCCAAACAGCCTATGAAAGAACAAAAAAATGGTAAGCTGGAAAAGCGTTTATATGGACCGGCAGCTATTGTTTTTAACAGTGTGAATACCGGCAGTTGGCGGATTCTCAGGCCGGCAGTGGATGAATCCCGGTGTGTAAAATGCGATATCTGCGCTTCTTTCTGTCCCGCCGAAGTGATTTCGGTTCACAAAAATGGCGGCGCTTCGGGAGTGGTCGAGATAGACTGGGCCTACTGCAAAGGGTGCGGTATATGCGCTGAAGTATGTCCCAAAGACTGCATAGAAATGGTGAAAGAAAATGAAAATGAAAATGAAAAAGAAAAGTAAAAGAAAAATGCTGGATGGTAATGCGGCGGCAACGGAGGCGTTAAAACTGGCCCGGGTGAAAGTGATCTCAGCCTATCCCATTACGCCCCAGAGTCCTATTGCGGAGAAATTGTCCGAGTTAGTGGCGAATGGGGAGTTAGATGCCCGCTATATCCGTGTAGAATCGGAACATACAGCCATGTCCTGCGCCATTGGCGCCCAGTTTACCGGGGTCAGGGCGGCCACTGCCACATCTTCCGTGGGGTTGGCCTTGATGCATGAGGTGTTAGGCGTCGCGTCCGGCTGCCGGGTGCCCTTAGTGATGCCTGTGGTGAACCGGGCGCTGGTTTCTCCCTGGAGTTTATGGTGTGACCACCAGGACACCATGGCCGAGAGGGATTCCGGTTGGCTGCAACTTTATGCGGAGAATGCCCAGGAGGTTTTGGATTTGATTATCGCTGCTTATAAGGCAGCCGAAGACGAAGAGGTTTTACTCCCTGTCATGGTATGTTTCGACGGTTTTTTCGTTTCCCATTCCATCCAGCCCGTAGAAGTGCCTGAGGCGCAAGTAGTAGACGCTTTTTTACCCCCTTATGAAAACAAAAATTTATATCTCGATCCCCGGGACCCCATGTTTATCAATGATCTTACTGCGCCCGCTGAATTTTCCGAAATGAGATACCAGCAGGTGGTGGCTTTTGACAGGGCTTTAGAAGTCGTACCCCGGGTGTTCGCGGAGTTTTCCCGGGTCGTTGGCCGCAAATATGAAATGGTAGAAGCCCACAGGTGTGAGGATGCGGAAGCGGTGTTGATAACCATGGGTTCCATGTCCGGCACGTGCAAACATGTAGTCGATGAAATGCGCAGCCGGGGAAAACGGGTGGGCGCTGTTAAAATTCTTTCTTTCCGGCCTTTTCCCGTGGCAATGTTGGCCGGCATTCTAAAAGGAAAGAAAGCTATCGGTGTCATAGACAGGAGTGCCGGATTAGGCGCGCAGGGAGGCCCCTTATGGTTAGAAGTAAAGTCGGCGCTACCGGGAAATGGAGCGCAAGTATGCGGTTATGTTGCCGGATTAGGCGGCCGGGATGTCACCGAAGAAACCATAGGGAAGATATTTTCCGGTTTGTTGGGCGAAACTCCCGAAGCGGTGAAATCCTGGGTTGATACTGCTGACGATGCAATGGATAAAAGGCGGATGGCGTCCGCAGCCTATTAGGGGGCTTTCGAGTAGCAGTAAAGCGTATCGTTCATGAAAAACCCGCGGCGCGGGCGGCCTATAAGAGGCTTTCGCATAACAGTAAAGTGTATCGCTTATAAGAAGTTTTGATCAAACTTTTTCAAAAG
>JAGLSW010001131.1 GCA_023135565.1 Candidatus Aminicenantota bacterium
CGGAGGCAAAGTAATTTCATGGCAGCTAAAAAGAAAGAATCATCATGAAAAAAATCTTATTATTAATTTTGACAGTGCTTCTCAGCGGGGTAATTCCCGCTATGGCAGAACCGGCAGAAAAAAATCTAATACAAAACGGGAGTTTCGAGAACGTTAGAAGAGTACTGCCGGATAAGTGGTTTGCGCCCGGCTACGGCAGGGACAAGGAACACATTAAATTCTACGTGGAAAAAAACGGCGCTCCCGCCGGGAATAACTACCTGACTATGGAGGTCAAAAAAGCCAATGAAGCCCGCTTAATCCAATTCGTGAAAGTTCAACCGGGAAGTGTATATAAGTTCTCCTGCCAAATTAAAGCACAAGGTATCGGGACAAAAGGCAGGGGAGCCAATTTCGGCGTACTGCATCTCCCTGACATCACTGTGGATGTGTATGATACGGGCGGCAAATGGCGCCGGGTGGAATTCTACGGTAGAACCGGCCCGGAACAGCGGGAAATCTCGGCTGTGGTCAGGTTGGGCGCTCCCGGGGCCTTTAATACCGGGAAAGCGTCCTTCGATGATTTCCAGTTGGAAAAAATACAGGAAACGCCCCAGGGCGCGAGGGTTCTAAACCTGAGCAAAAAAAAGCCCGCGCCGGTTAAAAAGAAACCCGCGCAAAAAACAGCGCCTATAATTCCCGTGACTTTTCTTTTGTGCTTTTTTTGGGTTCTTTTTGTGGGACTTTATTATTATCTATTACGGCTGTACAAGCTGCCTTTGGACGCGGGTTCCGCCTTGCAAAAAGAAGTATCTGCCGGAAAAATGGGCGCCTTAAGTGTAACCCCGGCGGCCATGTTTTTTGTTTTCTTAGGGGCGGCCCTCTTACTGAGAATTATTTTGGCCCCGGTCATCGAAGGCTACCCTACCGACATTAACTGCTTCAAAGGCTGGGCCTGGATAGCCGCTGAAAAAGGACTGCCCGGTTTTTATCTCTCAAACGCTTTCGTAGACTACCCGCCGGGCTATATATATATACTATATATAATAGGCATGTTGGGTAAGCTGTTTTCCCTGCCTCATAATTCGGCGATTTTCGTAGTCATTCTAAAACTACCGGCCATTATCGCCGATATACTCACCGCTTTTATCATTTTCAAATTAGGGAAAAAAGAATTGGGCTTTGCCGCCGCGTCTTTGCTTTCCCTATTCTATGCCTTTAACCCGGCGGTGATCTTCGATTCCACGATTTTCGGGCAAGTGGATTCGGTATTATTCCTAATGCTGCTGCTTGCATTCATGTTCCTTTATAAAAACAAATTGCCGGCGGCGTGCGCTCTTTTTGTCGTCGCCATACTAATAAAACCCCAGGCCCTGATCTTCTCGCCGGTTTTTTTATTCGCCCTGTACTCCCGGAAAAGCTGGAAAACTTTTCTTTACAGCGGGCTGGCCGCAATCGTCACGTTCGTGGTGGTAATTTTGCCTTTTTCCCTTAGACAAGATCCCCTCTGGATATTCAGACTGTACAAAAAAAACCTGGCTTCTTATCCTTTTGCCACTCTCAATGCCCCCAACCTCTTCGGCCTGTTCGGAGCCAACTGGATAAAAGAAAGCGAAACCTTCTTTTTATTCTCTTACCAAACCTGGGGATTCATTTTTATAGGTTTGATCGTGATTTCTTCCGTTTTTTTCTTTTTTAAAAGCAAGGACAAAGCCAGGATATATTTTACCGCTTTATTTATCATGGCCGCCGTTTTTGTGCTCACGTCGAAAATGCATGAACGCTATATTTTCCCGGTCCTAACGCTGGCAATTTTGAGTTATATCTATGGGAAAAAGAAAGGTTTCTTATTCCTTTCCGCCGGGTTTTCCCTGACTTTTTTGATTAACGCAGCCATGATGCTGCACTTGATGGTGAACCACGACAATCACGGTATTCCCGGGGACGATCTATTGTTCAGAGGCATCTCCCTGGTGAATATTTGCCTGCTGGCCTATATCATAAAAATAGGTGTCCGGCGGATAGCGGGAGCGGCGGCCCCAGCCTATGAGGGGCCGGACAGTCATGTCTCTGACCGGGTTGACCAAAAAGGATCAACGCCCGCAAGCAAAAAAAACCCAAACAAGAGGTCGCAAGAACCATGAAAATAAAAAAAATCTTTTTTGTACTACTAACCCTGCTGCTGTGCGGTTTAAACAGCGCCGGATCAAATAATTGTGCCGGCACTCCGGCGGAAGACGGCAACCTGCTTCAAAACGGAGGCTTTGAAACCATTAACCCGAACGGCTTGCCCAACCGTTGGATCAAACACACCTATGGCCGGGACCGCGGCGCGGTGGTGTTCTCTGTAGAAAAAAACACCCCCTATGAAGGCGTTTATGCGGCGGTCTTAGAAAACACAAAACCGGAGGATTCCAAATGGGTGCAGTTTGTTACGGTAAAACCGGCTGCGGTCTATAAGCTTTCCTGTAAAATAAAAACCACCGGCATCGGCAGCGCAGGCAAAGGGGCTTGCATTTCGGTTTTAGGCGCCGGCGCCTTTTCGCTGGATTTCAAAGACACGGCGGGCAAGTGGGAAGAAGTAGTCTTATACGGTAAAACCGGGCCTGATCAGACAAGTTTCGGCGCAGCGGCGCGGTTAGGCGGACCCGGCGCGTTAAACACCGGCAGGGCTTATTTCGACGATTTCCGGGTAGAGGAAATAGAGAGTCCCCCGGGCGGAGTGACGATTGCCCGGTTGTATAAAAAACCGGAGCCTTTACCGCCGGGTCCCAAAGAAAAATCGCGGCGCACCGGTACGATTATACTTTCTGTTATTTTGTTATATGTATTATTTTGGGCGGTTTATTTTTTCATATTCAAGCGGCGGCGGGCGGTTTCAGCGCCTTCTGAAGAATCACCTCCCACTAAAGGCCGAAGACCTGTTTTCACCCGGGCCGACTACATCCTCTGCGGCGCGCTCACATTGGTTTACGCGATAATCGCTTTCATTAACCTGGGTTCTTTAAAAGCGCCGCAGACCTTTTGGGAACCTAAAGAAAGGCAGGAGAATTTTTATATCGACTTAGGCGAAGTAAAAGAAATAGGTAGAACCGGTTATTATTTCGGTTTAGGAACCGGCGTGTACAAACTGGAATTTTCCGACGACATGCAGGTCTGGGGCGGCCGCCAAATGCTCCGCCAGAACACCTTATATGAAAAAATTAAATGGCGGTTTCTCGATCTAAAAAAAGAGGCCCGTTATGTCAAAATCACCTGCATGAGGCCGGGCGTAATGCTGGGCGAAATTGTTTTCTTTGCCGCCGGAAGCAAAGAGGCGGACACAGAGCCGCTGCCTATTGTCTCTGTTCAGCGCAGCGCCGGTTCCGGGGCGCTCAGCCGGGGCGAACCGGAGAATGTGTTCGATGAGCAGGACACTGTTTTCTCTCGACCCGGTTTTTTCAGCGGCATGTATTTCGACGAAGTGTATCATGCCCGTACCGCTTATGAGCACCTGCTGCTGCGGGAACCTACGGAGACCACTCACCCGCCTTTAGGCAAAGTGATTATCTCTTTAGGCATCGCCCTTTTCGGCATGACTCCTTTCGGCTGGCGTTTTATGGGTGTTCTTTTAGGTATATTGATGGTTCCCATCATGTACAAATTCGGACTTATGGTGTTCGCGGGGTCGGGGCGGACGGCGAATCACGCCTCTGACCGGGTTGACCGGAAAGCCGGTTTTTTTGGTAAAATTTTCGGAAGTATTAACAAAACCAGCCGGTATGCGTTTATTACCGCATTTTTGATGGCCTTTGATTTTATGCATTTCACCCAGACCCGCATCGCCACCATCGACGTGTACGGTTTATTTTTTATCATCCTGATGTACTACTTCATGTACAAATACTTTACTATGGATTTCGCCGCCTCCGGGCTCAAAAAAACACTCCTCCCGCTTGCTCTCAGCGGCATTTTTTTCGGCTTCGGGGTAGCTGCCAAATGGATTACTTTATACGGCGGAGCCGGGCTGGCGGTGATATTTTTTACCGCCCTTTTCCAATACTACCGGGAACATAAAAAATCCGGGCAAGCCATGCCTGTTTTCCGGCGTTTTGCCCTAATCACACTGCTGTGGTGTGTCTTGTTTTTTATTGTTGTACCGGCAATAATCTATACGCTCTCTTACGTGCCTTTTATGATGGTGCCCGGCCCCGGCCACGAACTCGGGGATGTGGCGACATACCAGGCCCACATGTACAACTATCACAGCGCCGTAAAAGACGACCACCCTTTTTCTTCCACCTGGTGGCAGTGGCCGCTAATGAAGACCCCCACCTGGTACTACAATGGGGAGAATCTCCCCCCGGAAAAAACATCCAGTATCGTAGCAATGGGGAACCCGGCCATTTGGTGGGTAGGCATTGTCGCCGTGCTGGGCACGGTTATTCTGGCTATGAAAAAAAGGCACGGGTATATGTTTGTCATCCTGACCGGTTTTGCCGCCCAGTATTTAACCTGGGCGATTGTGCCCCGGGATTGTACTTTTATTTATCACTTTTTTGGGGCGGTGCCCTTTTTGATACTCTGCATCACCTATATGATAAAATACAGCGAAGAAAAATTTCCCAAAGCCCGGTTTTTTGTGAACGGTTATTTGACAGTGGTATTGGTGTTGTTTATAATGTTTTATCCCGTTCTTTCCGGCATGGTGGTCGGCAAAACTTATGTGGCCACATTTTTGCGCTGGTTAAAATCATGGGTGTTTTTTACTTAGTTGACAAAGCGGCCCACATTTTTCGCCCGGTCCGGGTAAGCCTTTACCAACCAGCGTAAATCGTATAACATGTGAATCGAAGTGTACCGTTTAATAGAAGTTTTGGGAGTCCGGAACCCT
>JAGLSW010001132.1 GCA_023135565.1 Candidatus Aminicenantota bacterium
AAGGTTTTTGGCCGCCGGAGGCATGGTGCGCCGCACCCTACACATTATAAATATCTACTTTATATTTTTCGAGATTCTTTTTAATCCACAGGCTGGTCTCGGTTAAGCCTTCTTCTAAAGAATATTCAGGTTTGTAGGAAACCAATTCCTTTATTTTACTGTTATCGCATAACAGCCGCTCAACTTCAGATTTACCGGGCCGCAGCCGTTCTTTATCGCTGCTGAATTCCACATCCGCGCCCATCACTTTTTTAATTAATTCGCACAGGTCTTTGATGGAAATCTCGCTCCCTGAACCGATATTCACCACCTCCCCTACTGCTTCGTCACATTCCGCCAGCAGGGCGAAGCCCCTGGCCGTATCTTTTGCATAGTTAAAATCACGGGTGGGAGTGAGGTTGCCTAATTTTATCTCTTTTTTACCGGCGGCGATCTGGGTGATCAAAGTAGGGATAATGGCCCTGGCAGACTGCCGCGGGCCGTAAGTATTAAAAGGCCGGGCAATGATTAGGGGCAGATCGAAAGAATTATAAAAACTTTTAGCCATGGCATCCGCGCCGATTTTGCTGGCGCTGTAGGGCGATTGAGGCTGCAGTGGGTGTTTTTCATCTATGGGAACATAGAGGGCAGTGCCGTAAACTTCCGAAGTGGACGTGTGGACCACCCTGGCACAGCCGTTATCTAAGGCCGCCTGGCAGATATTCAACGTACCTTTAATATTGGTGTCCACGTAGCTGGCGGGCGCAATATACGAATAAGGGATAGCGATCAACGCAGCCAGGTTAAAAATAACATCCACATTCTTGCTGATCTCTTTGACAAAATAGGAATCCCGGATATCCCCGGTAACCACTTCGATATCCTTTAAACAGTTCATATCTTCTAACCAGCCCCAATAGTTGAAGGAGTTGTAACAGGACAACGCTTTCACATCGGCGCCTTTTTCTACCAGATGTTCCACTAAATGAGAACCGATAAAACCGTCGGCCCCGGTTATTAGGACATTTTTATCTTTCAACTGCATGTTTTTTTCTCCAATTTAGTTTCAAAAACCGCCTATCACAGCAGAGTTTTTCAGTAACGCTAATTTTATCATAATTAGCGATTATTTAAAAGCGCAAAGGAAGTCCTAATCCAGTTCTGGAAAAAATTATCTCATGCAGTTCATTTTCCGTTCACGCCCGACTATCGCTCAACAAAAGTTTTGATCA
>JAGLSW010001133.1 GCA_023135565.1 Candidatus Aminicenantota bacterium
CCGCCGTAAGTATAGCTTACCGAATTGCCTTCGGGGTAGGTGACATTAGTAATCAAGCCGTCGTCGTTAGTGCTGAAAGTGGTAGAATAACCACCTGCGCCGATAGCTGTAGGATTGCCCTTATCATTGTGGATAAAAGTTTTAGAATTACCGCTGCCGTCTGTCACCGAGGCGCTTCCGCCGCAGGCAAAAGAAGTCGTAGAACCGCCGCGGTCGATACTTATTACTTTATCCTGCTTTTCAGTATCATAGCTGACAGACACTACCTGCTGCCCTTCCGGGTCCGTGTAAGTAAGCAAATTGTGGGCCAGTTTGATGTCTTTGGCATCGGTAGAATATGTATACTCTTTGACCCGCCCGGCAAAATCCACTTTCTCCAGATCGCCGCTGCCTTCTTTGTAGGTGTAGGTCACTTCCCTGCCGGAATAATCGCTAATGCTCTTTATCCGCCCGGATTTGTAGTCAACCATACGTTCCCCTTCCGCGTCCTCGAAAGGAAAATACTCCAACCGGAATTTCCGCTCCATGGTGTCTACGATAGTACTCAACTGGCCGTTGATATTATAGTAAAATTCCATTTTGTTTTCACTGCGGTCTTCCAACTCGATGAGCCGCCCAAAGCTGTCGAAAACCTCCAAAAACCGGTCGCTGTGCAAAATCTTAAAAGTGCCGTCTTCGTACTTCTTCACTTTTACGAAAAACCCTTTAGGCGCTTCGTAACCGGTGATAGTGTCGCCGGACTTTTTCGCTTTGAAACGCTCCCGCCTGCCGGAGCCGTCATAGTACAACAAATCGCCGCCGGGCATTTTTAGGATGCGGCGGTTATAGGTGTGGTCCCAGCCCCAGCCTAAAACACCGGAATAAACCACCTGCGACCGGTAGGTGCGCCGGAAAACGAAATCGAAACCCCGGCCGGGGATTTGCAGATCTATTTCAGAGACGGCAAACTCCCCGGAATGTAAAATTACGCCGCCGTACATAGAAGGATTATTGGCCGGGCTGTTGGGCTTCTCCGAAGACACCGCGCCGTCGAAATTCTCCATGCGGTCTACCGATTCGGCCCGCACAGAAGGCTTTTTGTCTAGGATTAAACGGCGATCAACATCGGATATGTATTTTTCTAAGGTTGTAGTTTCTTTCGCATCTAAAGTCCCGGCAAAATCTTTACTCAACCGCGCCTCTATCAAATCACCGGAAAGCAGCTTTGCTCCTTCCTGCTTTTCTCCGGGATTCACCGTTACGGTTATCGAGGCGGAAAGGTACATATTGAATTCCTTTTCCAACGGATTATTCGATACCCGCTTCAAAGCCAGTTCGTCATCAAAGTTCTTTAATTCACCCTCTTTCAACCACTGCGCTAAAGGCAGTTCCTGCGGGTTCAGGCTCCATAACTCACCTTTTATTTCCG
>JAGLSW010001134.1 GCA_023135565.1 Candidatus Aminicenantota bacterium
CTTTTGAAAAAGTTTGAACAAAACTTTTATTTATTGAGAAGCAAAAGAGCTTCCCTGCTGAATGATGAGGACTGGCATCACCTATTGCATTTACTTATCATTTTTGATAAGATAATGCTATGAAATGGGACGATTTTTATGCTCAGGTCAAAGATTTGCCGGTTATCGAATCACAGTACCTTCACCTTTTATACGAAAAAAAAAGTGAAGTAGAACTACAGCTATCCCGCTGGCTAAAACAAGGCCGGGTACTGAAACTAAAAAGAGGCTTCTATATCCTATCTGAAAAGTACAGGCAGGTAAAAAATTTTGAGCCTTACATCGCGGCAATTTTAAGACCCCCTTCTTATATCAGCTTAGAGAAAGCGCTGGAGATGCATCACCTGATCCCCGATGCGGTTTATACTTTTACTTCCGTCACCGGCAAACGGCGTCCAGCGGAATTTATCACCGCTGCCGGGCGTTTTAAATATGTGTGCCTAAAAAAAGACTATTTTTGGGGTTACCGGGTAATCCGCGGACAAGGCGGCAAAGGGTACCTGGCAGAACCGGAAAAAGCGCTGATCGACCTGTTTTATTTTCTCCGAAAGAAAGTAAGCAGGGAATTCATCGCCGGTCTCAGGCTCCAGGACAGCGAACAATTGGACATCGAGAAATTGCTCGACTATGCCCAAAGGATGAATATTCCTTTTATTAAACAGGGAGTGGATTTATTGATAACTATGCTCCGGGAGCCGAAAAATGAAAGATGAACTGCTGGCCCTGCTTGCCTCTAAAGAAGGGTATAACCTGAAACTAAACACCATGCGGGAATATTTACAGGCTTATATCCTGAGGATACTTTTTAAAAATAATTTCTTTCAACAGGCGGCCTTTTTAGGCGGCACCTGCCTGCGGTTTATTCACGGTATTAAACGATTTTCGGAAGACCTGGATTTTTCGCTTTACGCCGGGGGTCTCGATTTTGAGAAAGTTATCGACGCCCTGCACGGTGAGCTCGAAGATTCCGGTTATTTTGTAAATTTGAAAGTCAAAAAAAGAGTGCTGTATTCCGTATCGTTTAAATTTGCCGGTATGTTGTATGGAGCGGGGATGAGCAGCCGCGAGGAAGAGAACCTATCCATCAAAATCGAATTAGACACAAATCCGCCCAAAGGAGCGCAAACCGAAAAACATATTCTTAACCGGCATTTTATGTTTGGCCTCACCTGTTATGATCTGCCCACGTTATTTGCCGGGAAGATCAATGCCGTTCTGACTCGCGATTATGTCAAAGGAAGGGATTTCTATGATATTTTTTGGTACCTGACCACTCATAAAAACTGTGAGCCGAACATCGATTTTTTAGAAAAGGCCCTCCGTCAATTCAGTTGGCAGGGCAGCCTGGAAAGTATAAAAGACTGGAAATCCTTATTAGTTGGGAAGCTGAAAAACATCGATTGGGAAGCGGTACGAAAGGAGGTGGAGCTTTTGATCGAAGACCGGGATGAACTGCTGGTTTTTAGCGCGGACAACCTGCTGCTGCTGCTCGAAGAAACAGGGGGAGCGAAAGCTGAATTATGAAGTATGAGTGATGAATAAAGTTTGATCAAAACTTTTGTTGATTTAAAAGCAAAAGCGTTCACCCGCTGCCTCTTGCGGCGAAGCAATTTATAGGCTGGGGACGCCGTCCCCTAATCCAAATTCGTGCCGGTAGAGGTCATGATCAACTTGCCGTGCTTAACCCCACGAGTACTGGCTAACTCATCGGTGATCTTCTAAATCAGGCTGCTTTTGCCTTTCAAGATAATCACTTCTAAACAATTATGGTGGTCGATATGAATATGCGTGGAAGAAACAATAATGTCTACATAACTGTGCTGGATGTTATTTAGAGTTGTATTCAGTTCCCGCTGGTGATGATCGTAAACAAGACTGAAAACCCCTACAGTCTCCTGACCGGAGGCTGCCCACTCCTCGGAAATCAACTTCTCCCTGATCAAATCACGGATGGCTTCCGAACGGTTCTTATAACCGGTTTGCTCGTTCAAACGGTCGAATTTCTCCAGCAGCGTGAATTTTAAAGATACCCCGAACCGGGTGATTTCAGACATTTTATTGTACTCCTTTACCTGCGTTTTTTTATGTTTTATTTGATAAATAGAAAAAAGTCAAAAGAAAAATATTTGCCTTCGGCGAGTCAGAACCTTTTTGAAAAAAGGTTCCGACACCTCCAAAAACTTTTGTTAAGCGAAACGTCCGTACCAATTTACCGGCATTGGAAAATGGGCACAAATGCTCGTTGATAAAAAGTTTTGTGGGGGTCCAGGGGGCAGTTTTTCAAAAGCGCCCCCTGGTCGCCGAAGGCTTATCGGTTTTGATCAAAATATACACTTCGGCAAATTGCGGGATAGTGCCGGCTTTTTTCCAGAATCCTGCGGCGCTGTCAAATACACCGGCAAAATAATCGAGCCGGTTGAGATTAGGAGTAAAGGCCCCGCCGGTATCGGCCAAAAGCCCTAAACGAATCCTGTCGCCTTTTATGGCCATCAACTTGCCTAACCCTAAGCTAAATACATCCCCGGCAAAAGCGGCATCCGCGTATATGGGAATCATCGAGTCTATATCCAATCCGTAACCTTTGGGTTCGCTGACTGCACTGAAATACCAATAGCGTTTTTGCTTTTTCGGGTTTCTTATTTTGCCATCATAGGGAATCTCATTGCCGCGGTTGACATTAAAGAACCTTTTCTTACCGCGCCGGTCTTTGACGCAGATGGTGCCCTGCATCAAGGCTTCCTCTAAACCCCGGCCCGTCACCCAGACCAGCGGTGTTGCCCCGCCTTTATCATAAGCTCCGGCCAACACCGCCTGTTTGGTATACTTGAACCGCGACAGGCTGCTTTTTTGTTTTTCAGCTTCCTGCAGCGACATGCCCTGCTCATCTTCGGGTAAGGCATAAAGGGCGCAGCAGAATACCTTGTCTTTTTTTTTCCTGCCTTCGATAGTGTAAACTACGTATTTGGTGATCCTTATACGCTCTTTGGGCCGGGATTTCCGGGGCGATGGATACCACCGCAGCACCCGGAAATGCGCGTTCAAAAAATGCGGGTCCCGTAAACGGCATTCCCGGCCCGTGCGCAAGTCCTCTTTTAAAGTATCCCGGCAAAACAACAGGGTCTCTTCTACATCTTCTAAAGTGACGTTTAAAAAAGAAAATAACCCGGCATTAACTGCCTGGGGATCCTTTTCCCTGTATTTTTTGAAATAACCCAGCACGGCGTCGATTTGTTTGAGCAGAGCCGCAGGTTTACACAGCACTTCCGCTTCCGGCAGCGGCGCTTCCCGGAAAAGAGAAAAATCTTTGCCTCCGGCGGCAAGGGGCGCTTTTTGAAGAAACTGCCCCTTGACCCCGCAAAAACTTTTGTTGACCCCACTCCGTGGGGAAAAGATTGTAGGCGTCGGTTCGTCTGCTCCATGTACGAGATGGAGACTGCTCAAACCGGTTAACAAAAAAATTATTAGAACTTTTTTTCCTTGCCTTCGGCGAGCAGGGGTTTTTTTTGAAAAATCACCCCCTGATGAAAGATGACGCGGTGCGTCTTTCCTAATTTTCCACCGTAATTTGTGGAAAATTCCCCCAAAAAACTTTTGATGAGTGTTTTCTTCTTCGAATGAGGGGGATTCATTAAGACCAACTGTGCGGGGAAACGTCTTAAAAAAAAGACTCAGCCTCTTTTCAGTTAGGAGTATACTGATGCCGATTACAATAACCGTTCCACCTATAAATTGCTCGAAAGATACGGTAGTTCCCAAAAATAAAGCAGAAAAAAGAATCACTAAAAAAGGTTGGGAGTTTTTTATCAGGGATGCTGTGGCTACTTTTATATATTTTAAAGCAGCCAGGAGTGTAAATACCCCCAGGATAGGCCCCGACAAAGAACCGGCGGTTAACAATATACTCTCCCGGAACGTGGGCAGCCTGAATCCGCCGCTGGAGAATATCACCACCATATACAAAAAGAAGATGCCGAAAATTCTCAGAACCGTCATTAGCAGCGGAGAAACATCCTGTATTTTTTTTTTGGCAAGCACATTATTAAAAGAAAATATCAACACCATAACCGCGGCCATCACAAAATACACAAGACCGATGTCCGGAGAGACGAAAGTTATAAATAATACGCCGCTAATCGATACCAAACCACCCAGCATTTCGAAGGTTTTCAGCCTCTCTTTGAGGTAGAAAAAAGCGAACAGCACCACAAAAAAGGGCCTCAAATTGATTAAAAAAGCAAGGATTGCCGGGTTAACCAGCTTAATCAGGTAGAAAAAAAAGAAAACGGCCACCGTTTCAGACAGCACAAAATAGATCAAGAACCCTTTGTGATTTTTAATATTATCGAAATAAACGCTTAGTGTTTTTCTTCTGCCTGCCAGAATAACAACCGCCCAGCAAGAAGCAAAACCGAACCACCAGAAAAGAAATAGCCGGGTATCCATTGTCTGCCGGGCCAGGCGGGAAAAAATAAAGACTAAGGCGATACCCACCGAAGCGCCGAGAGCGAAAAGTACGCCTTTGAAAGCCGGGGTAATTATTTTTTTCATATACTAAGTTTAGAATAACTTCAACAATAAATCAAGCCCGTGGCACGGGCACCCCCGTAGCCGCTTCACGGCAAAAGCAGCACTACCCCCAGCCCGATAGATTTCGCGAATGCCGGTTTGCCGAATACCGAACGCTGAAAACTGTTTTGCTCAATAGAAAGTTAGTACCGTTACTGTTGACACCAGGCCCAATAAAACCGGCCAATACACCACTTTGGAAATAAAATTCTCTTTGTACTGGATGATCTTTATACGGGTTAGGTGAAACAAAATAGAATTAACCGATACCCACAGCAGCGACAAATACATAATCAAATAAAAATACTCCAGGTAAAAAATCTCATCGGTAGGGATTTTCTGCCTGATGTCGATGTGACCGAAAATCACTACGAAAAACAACCCGGCGCAAAAAGCCAATACCTTCCCGGCTCCGGCTTCCAGTTTTTTAGAAATATTCGTGTCGCTTTTGGATAATAATAGGATGCAGAATAAAAGGAAAGAAACTAATATCAAAGGGGCTAAGTTGGAAATAAAAGAATCCAAAAAATTCCTGCGCACGATAATGTTAAAGTAAAGGTTGTGTAAATGCCCGGCTGTTTCAACCCGGCTGCTGCCGAAATCCGTATCCAGGCGTTCTTTTCTTATCTCGAAAAAAGTTCTTTTAATTTTCCAACCCGGCAGCACCATTTTTTTGTCTAAGCCCGGCAGCGCGGCGGGGGTGATTATGGAGTAAGCATCGAGATCAGGAGCCAACACTACTTCCTCCCCCATGGACTTATGCTGCAATTTTATCTCGATTTTTTCCTGTTCCAACGGGTATTCCCCGTAGTTTAACCGGGGCCGCCACTTTGCCTGGAAACGCCAGCGGATCAACTCCACTGCGCCCTGTTTATCGCGGAAAGTTTCTTTTATTTCCAGGCTTTCGGCCATGGGGATCACGAAACCCCGGGATAGGCCGTCATGGATACCGGCGGAATACTTTTGCCAGATATAGCCGGTAGCAGTTAAATAATAACCTTCGCTAAAATTTAAAGATTCGATAAATATCCCGGTGGGGAGATAAACCGGCGCTCCTATCGAAGTGTGGAGAAAGGTGCGATTCAACGACTTTTTGAAATATGCTAACCCCGGACGGCTGTTGATGCGGCTTTCACCGCTGCGTTCAAGGGAGTGGAAAGTTAAAGCAAAATACCAGACGGAACCTATACTCACCAAAAATAGCAGGGAGATAAAAACTGAAACGATCCAGGTTTTCGCATTGCGCTGCTTGAAAAGAAGCGACAGCGATAAAACGAAGAATAAAAGTACAGCCAGTACAGCCAGCGTGAGTTTGATCAATTGCTTTCTCCGGGTATCACGGTCGTAGTAAATATCGTCTTTGAGAAAGGTGTTCTGCAAAGACCAACCGGTTAAAGGAACCGGCTCGTAAACCAGCCAGGATTCTTTGCCGGTGGTGGTGCTCACATGATCGAAAATACCGTTTTCGCCCCGTTTTACCGCTTCGTTCAACATAAACCGGGTCTCGTCATTTCTTTCCCGCGCCGTTTCAAGCAGATTCTTTCCCTCTGCCACCAACTCCCTATCGGGATGATACAGGTATGTCCCTTTTTTTGAGACCAGGGCGCCGAAACCACTGCTGCCTAAGTCGAGGGACTCGACGATCCGTTTTATCTCTTCCAATGTGGTATCTATAGTTACCACTCCCAGGGCCTTTTTGGTTTTCCGGGCGGGAACGGTTTCATAGAAAACAGCCGAGTAGGTGGTCATGGAAACCTTCACCGCATTACCATAATAGGGTTCGCTCCAGTGGGATTTCTTCTCCATAGCTTTAGAGTACCACTCATGTTTTGTTTCAGTGTAATCGTAGACTTCGTCTAATTGTATATATTTCAGGGACTCGCCCTCTCTTACATAAAGGCAGGAATATAATTCCCTATCCGCTGCAAAACCATAGGGTCTATAAGTAACTGTCCCGGCATAAAAGTATGGGCTTTTTCGCAGCGTTTTTTGTAATTCATCGAGCATGCCCTGGTGGTCGAGTTTGCCGGCGGTATAATCGTCGGCAATCGTTTTGGCGGCGGTCTCAGCTTCACGAAGGATAACTTCGATGGATTTTACCGCATCTTTGGTCAAGTTGACTACATTCGACCTGGCCTCGTCGTTAATCGTTTTTTTATAGTCGCGGTAATCGATGGCAAAGTGGATCGTAAAAATTGCACAAAACACAGCCAATGCCAATAAAATTACGAAAATTATTTTTTTCATTTTTTGCCCTCCGTAACCACATTATGTTTGCTGTTATTGTAGTAAAAGATAAGTCGTCAAGGCGGTAATGCCGGCTAATTTTGTTCTTTCGCACAGTGGTTACCTCTGCCCCGTACTATACACAAATCTAAACCAAAAGTCAACAACTAAATTCTCCCTGCATGGAGGGTTGCAAAAGAAAATTTTTTTCCTTAAAATATGAACGTAAATAAAATGATTAGAAAACTTATTTTTTTTGTGATGGTATTGTTTTTGTTGGCTGAATTGGAACCCGGAACTTCTGAGTACCGCCACCGCCCGGTGGACAAAGATATAGTTTACTCCTACGCGCTTACTTCGATAGATTCAGAAAACAAAGAGAGCCAGCCCGTTTATCTAACTGTTCGATAATTACACCCCTTCCCGTAAGAAACAAGCGCCTTTACGATACTTGAAAACCGAAAGCTGTCTTTTCCACCCCCAGTACCCAATTAAATAAAATAAATTCCAGGAAGACTTTCAAAGTAATATTGACAAATTTTAAAACAAGTATTATCATGATAGCGTAGATTGAAGGAGGCAAAATAAATGCAGGTAGTTAGAGCTTTATTCGACGGGCACGATATAAAACCGATTGAACCTATAAAAGCGACAGGGAAAACCGAAGTCCTGGTAATTTTCCCGAACCAGGTGGAAAAAATCGATCCTAAAAGGGCCGGGAAATTATTGAGAGGCTCAGGGAAAGGTGAAAGGCTGACCGAAAAGCTGCTAAAATCGAGAGCAAACGATCAAAAATATGATGCAAGATAAAAAAATTTACATTTTCGGTTCGTCCGGATTGTGGAGCAAGCATAAAACGCCTCACACCGGTTATCTATTTAATATTGTACTGCTAACCTTTTAATTTCTTTCGGGGAGAGGCCGGTCGATTCTGAGATGACAGCTTGATCGATACCTCGTTTGATTAATCTTTTTGCAATTTCGATCTTTTCTTTTTCCATACCCTTTTCTATACCTTTTTCCACCCATTTTTCTGCAATAGTGGACATAAGATCACCTCCTTCGATGATGACTTTTGTTACCGATTCCTTAAGTTCCTCATCTGTTAAGTTATGTCCGGTACTCCCGGCTCCTCGACATTTCCTCTTTCACCCTATTTATTTTTTCCACTGGAAAACCGGTAATTTTCTTTATTGTGTCTATAGGTAAACCTTCTTTTAGAGAGTTCTTTACAACGTCCCATTTACCTTTTTCCACCCATTTTTCTGCAATAGTGGACATAAGATCACCTCCTTCGATGATGACTTTTGTTACCGATTCCTTAAGTTCCTCATCTGTTAAGTTACGTGCGCTGTTGGTCAGGTATCTTAACAAAACCTCAAGGAATTCGGTGCCTTTATTCTTATCTTTAAGTTCATGAAACAATTGAAATATCTCCGGCAGCCTGTGATTTAATCCAGGCGTAAAGATATATTTCAATGTTTTCAAAAGAATTCGTAACAGTACAGCCCCTTTAATTTCTTCATCCGGTAAACGAGAAATATCCTGTAAATAATAACGAAAATCGGGGATATACTCTTTCACATATCCCGGTAAGTTGTCATCAAATAACGAAATAAAGCTGGTGTCGATATTCCATTCTCGATAGCCGTGATAGATGACAATGGGAAGAATCACCGGCAGGGTTCCTGCTCCTTCCTGCTGTTTTAGGTATAGTTCCCATATCTTCACTTTGTATTTCAGAAGTTGAAATGCCGTGAAACGCTCCGGCCAGCTTTTATGCTCGATCAACAAGTAGATAAAAACCGGGATGTTTTTTAGCTTGACCTGGAACAAAAGGTCTGAGAAATAAACAGAGAGTTTTTTATCAATGAATGTGTCTTTTAAGAATTTGAGAGAAGAAAAATCCATGTCTTTCGTCATTTCAGCAGGTAGATATTCCTGGAAAAAACTCCTGGCTGTTTCCATTTCGCTAAAGAACGCTTTTACAACTTTATCGTGCGGTGCGGTAATGTGTTCGGTTTTCTTTTTTTCTTGTCCGCTTTTCATATTAATATTATAGTTTTAAGAGGAGAATTTGTCAATTATAAAAACCGCAAGAAAGCGGCACATGTACAGCATCAGCTAACGAAAGATGAAGCCTTCTTTTAAAGGATCGGCGGGATCGAAATAAAAACTGTTCCGGCCGGTAATAAAAGCACTGCCCGTCACTTCCGGGATCACCGCGGCATAAGGGCCATAAGTAGTGGTTTCAGTTACTTTTACGTCCATGCAGGTGCCCAATATGCTTTCGATGGTGATAGATCGACCGGCAGCCAACTGGCCCCGGGCAAAATGAATGGCCGCCCGGGCGCTGACTCCAGTGCCGGTTGGAGAACGGTCTACTTCCCCTTCGGCAAAGATACATACATTGCGGCTGTGATATGCCGGGTCTTGCGCCGGGCCGATGAAAATAGTGCCGTACAAAAAGCCCAAATCTTCTTCAAAAGGATGCTCGATCTCGAAATTCTCCATTACCGCGTATTTGATGCGCCTGCCATAGTCGATCAACCTGTCGTAATCCGCCGCTCCTAAGCCTAAGCCCAGGTCTTCGGCATTACAGAAAGCATAAAACGCGCCGCCGAAAGCTATATCGAAAGTTACCTTGCCGATGCCGGGCACGTCCACTACCTGGTCCTGCTTGTAAAGAAAAGAAGGCACATTGAGAAAAGAGATGTACTTGACTTTGCCCTTTTCCCTATGGCCCACGGCTGTTATCCGGCCCGGCGCGGCGTCGATTTTCACTACCGGCCTGTCGCCCTCTTTTTGGATCATGCCGCTGTCCAGGACCAGTGTAGTAAGGGCGATGATGCCGTGCCCGCACATGGTGCTGCAGCCTTCATTGTGCATAAAAATAACCCCGAAATCACCGTCCGCAGTTGTAGGTTCCGTAATAATAGCGCCGTACATGTCGGCATGGCCCCTGGGTTCCCACATAGTCCCGGTGCGAATAAAATCATAATTGTCGCGGAAATATCGCCTCTTTTCCAGGATAGTTTTTCCTTTGATCTCCGGCAAACCGCGGGTAAATACCCTGAGCGGCTCTCCGCCGGTGTGTAAGTCGATGGTTTCGACGACCTGCCAATCACCCGGCGGGGCCCACTGCCAGTTTTCTAACATTTTTTTTCTCCTGTTCTTGCCTCCGGCGGCCCTGCCGGGGGCCAAACTTTTGTTTATTTAGAAGCAAAAGCGCCTCCCTGAGCCGCGGGGTTTTATAGTTCAACCTGTGTGCCTACGCCCTTCTTCACCGCGCCGCGGTAAACCATGTCCGCCACCAGCAGATCGAAAAGAGCCATGCCTACGGATTTGAACAAAGTAGTCCGCCCCGGCACCGGCGCTTGTTTTTCTTGCGACAGCATCAACTGCCCTAAAGTACGCACCTGGCGCTCCTCGATCCAACCGTTTCGCAGCGGGTCGATCAGGTCGCCGCTTTCCTCTTTGGCATGAAACGTGTCTACATACATTTCGTCCACTAACTTAAACAAAGCGGCGGGGAATTCCCGCATCTCCGGCTTGTAAGAGCCGATGCCGATAAAATGCTTACCCCGCAGCAGTTCTGTGTCGTCCGGCAAAACCGGCTGCTCCGCATTGGTGGCAGTGATAATGAGTTCCGATTCCCGGACCAAATCCTCTACCGAAAAAGCGCGGTATATCTTGACTCCCATCAAAAAGTCCGCCAACTCCTGCATAACATGATCGACTCTTTGGGGCAGCGCATCATATACGAAAACCCGGGAAATGCCCCGCACCCGGCAGGCAAAAAGAGCCTGGTGAAACCCCTGTACCCCGGCTCCTACGATGCCTACAGTTTTGATACCGGGCGGAGTAAGAGAGTACACCGCCATGCCTCCCACGGCGCCGGTTCTTAAAGCCGTCAGCTTCGCCCCGTTCATCAGAGCCAGGGGCCTGCCGGTTTGACCGTCGTTCAAGATCACTGTGCCCATCAGTACCGGCAGGTCTTGCTCCGCATTGCCGGGAAAAAGAGAGACCAGCTTGGTGGCAAACTTCTCCTTTGTAAAACAGGGCATCAGCAGCAGGGTGTTGCCCCGGTAATCCGCATGCATTCGTTTGGGCATTTTGAATTCTTTTCTTTCGTACAGGAGCATGGCGTTTTTTACAGCAGTCATGATGTCCTTAAGATTGACGACTTCTAAAATTTCTTTCTCACTTATGCATAACATTTTTACTCCCATTACAGCGTTCAGCCCCAGCCTATTACCTCCGGTGGCCCTGCCGGGGG
>JAGLSW010001135.1 GCA_023135565.1 Candidatus Aminicenantota bacterium
TAACGGCTTTAGAAGAAACCGTAAGCCCGCGGAGTACGGCGGTAGGTTTTTTTGTCGATAAAGAGGAGACCGATTCGGACGGCAATACCGGGGCCACCAGCACGGTATTGGAAAATTTTATCAAGCAGCTTATGAGATTGTCCGCTGTCAAAACACCGGTGGAAGAAGTGCTGGAAAATGCTTATTCCTTGAGCGGAGACGTGACTGCCGCATTTAATCCCAATTTCCCCGACCCCAGCGATAAAACCAATGCCTCCTTTTTAGGGCACGGTGTTTCGGTGGAGAAGTATGGCGGCGGCGGAGGTAAGTACTCTACCAACGATGCCTCGTCGGAATTTATGTCCTGGTTAATCGGGATACTTGAGAAAGACAATGTCTGCTGGCAGACCGGCGAGTTGGGAAAGATCGATAAAGGCGGCGGCGGTACCATTGCCAAATATATGAGTATTCTCGGCATGGAGTGTATAGATGTAGGCCCCTCTCTTTTGAGTATGCATTCCAATGCGGAGTTATCGAGTAAGGTGGACATATATCATACTTATAAAGCCTACAAAGCCTTTTTGAAAAGCTGAACGCCGAAAGCTGAACGCTGCCCCTGGGAGTTGACAAAATCAGCCGTGTGGGGCATAATGGTTCGGAAGGAGGTAAACGATGCACCCGGTTTCGTTAAATGCTGAAGATCTGCCGCGCTACACTTATAAAGATTATGCGGTGTGGGAAGGCGGTTGGGAAATTATCCGCGGTATCCCCTATGCCATGGTGCCGGCGCCTGTCATCAAACACCAGCGGTTAAGTAAAAAAATAGCCTGGCAGTTGGAAGAGCAGTTGGAATATTGTGAAAAATGTGAAGTGTTTTTACCGGTGGATTGGCAGGTTTCCGAGGATACGGTAGTGCAGCCGGATGTCCTGGTGGTATGCAGCGAAGACGATTACGTGGGCGATGTGAAATTAGAAATAACCCCGGTGATTGTTTTTGAAGTGCTTTCCCCGGCCTCTTCCCGGAAGGATAGGATCGTAAAGTACCGCCTTTATGAAAGCGCAGGGGTGAAATATTACTGCATCGTTGATCCCGGTACGAATAGTGCGGACGTATTTGTTTTGCAAAAGGAGAAATACCGGGAGTTAGAAGATTTCGATGAAGGTTTGATGAGTTTCGATTTAGGCCCCTGCCGGGTTCAACTGGATTTCGGAGAAATTTTCCGGTAATATTATGATATGATTCCTTCCTGGAAATTAGACAATAGAGCTTCTTTTAGGGTTATTCGCAACGTATCCAGTAATTCTTCACGTGTGTGTTCCTGGCAATTTACCCCGGATACTTCTTCTACCCAGCCTATCCACCAATCGCCATCTTCTTTTATCACTGTTGTATGGGTATGCACGGTCGTTAAATTACCGCGACAAGTCGCCCCTTATTGGCTCCCCGCGCCGTGGGGCCTAAAAGCGCAGAGTGAGGGGGGCCGGGAAACTGTATGGGTATGCACGGTCGTTAAATTATCGCGACAAGTCGCCCCTTATTGGCTCCCCACGCCGTGGGGTTATCCGAAATGAACGTCACGAAGCACACCCGGGTCTACATCTTTGTATTTCTCGCACTTAATGAAGGCTTTTATTTGGTCGTAAGTTTTTTCTTTTAATAGGATTTTTTGCTGTAATTTTTCAAGTTTGGCGGCGGCAGCGGTTTCCGCATCCTTTAAACCCGATTCACTATCTAAGGGGGCTTCTCCCCGGCGCCCCAATTCCCTGATAGCGTCATGCTCGATAGTCATCTTGAGCGCTTCTACCCTGGCTTTTTCATAGACGGCTTCTAATTCCATGAGTTGATCTTCGATCTCCTGCATCACCTTCAGGGCCAGGTAATCCCTCTCTTCCTGCTCATCCAGGGGCTCGAGATAATGAAATTGCCCTTCGTCCATGGCCATATCTAACCAGTGCACTTCAGCAGCTCGATCAGATTGCTTAAAACGGGCCAATATCTCCTGCGCCTCTTTGGTAGGTTGATGAGTCAGGGTCATGCAGATTTTTTCCAATTCCTCCAGCGGCGTTGTGGATGAAAAAAGTTTTTTCTTAAAGTTCCGGTAGTCTTCGTCAGTATATTTCTTTTGTTGGTCTATATCTTTTTCTTCTGCCATTTTAACTCCTTAATTCCATTGGGTAGTATAGTATAAAAAAGAAAATAATGCAACAGCCCGAAATGTAACTGTTCAGTTTTTGACAACAG
>JAGLSW010001136.1 GCA_023135565.1 Candidatus Aminicenantota bacterium
TTTGATCAAAACTTTTGATAATTTAAAATCAAAAGCGCTCACACGCTGCCCCTGCCGCGAAGCAGCTTATCGCCCCCTCCACGCGAGTGGGGCCGTGCCACGGGGCTACTCGACTGTGACCGATTTGGCCAAGTTACGCGGTTTGTCGATATCACAGCCCCGCTCATTGGCAATATAATAAGCAAATAATTGTAAAGGCACAATGTTTAATATGGGCTGCAAAATAGGCAGCGTCCCGGGCACATAAATCACATCATCGGAGATGTCGAGAACTTTATGGGCAGTGACATTGGTGATGGAAAGAATCTTGCCGTTCCTGGCTTTGATCTCCTGCATGTTGCTTATCATTTTATCCAAAGCCAGATCATCAGGCGCAATAGCTACGGTAGGAAAATCCTCATCGATCAAAGAAATAGGGCCGTGCTTCATCTCACCTGCCGGATAACCTTCAGCATGAATATAAGATATCTCTTTTAATTTTAAAGCTCCTTCCATGGCCGTGGGATAATTATACAACCGCCCGATATAAAGAAAATCCCGGTACCGGGAATACTTTAAAGCAATTTCCTCTATCTCCTTCGAATTGGCTAAAATCTCCTCGATCTGTTCGGGCAGTTTAGTGATGGCATTGATGATCTCGCTGCCTTCGATAAAAGAAATATGCTGGTACCTGCCGATCATCAGGGCGATGAGAGTCTGGATCACCAGTTGAGAGGTGTAAATCTTTGTAGAAGCCACTCCTATTTCAGGGCCGGCATGGTTGTAAACACCGGCGTCGGTGATCTGCGCAATGCCCGTACCTACACTGTTAACGATACCCAACAGCAGCGCCCCTTTGCGCTTGGCTTCCTTGACGGCGGCCAGGGTGTCGGCTGTTTCACCGGACTGGGAAATAGCCAGCACCGCCACATTCTCGTCGAGTTTTAAACGCCGGTAACGGAATTCCGAAGCCAGCGCTGTCTCTACATCCAATTCGGTGAGATTCTCGAAAATATAACGGCCCAATAACCCGGCATAATAACTGGTGCCGCAGGAAACGATGATCAATTTTTTGATGTTCTTTAACCTGTCGATAACCGGCTCTAAGCCGCCTAACTTGGACACACCTTCGTTCTCGATTAACCTGCCCCGGAAGGCATTCTTTACACTTTCCGGCTGCTCGAATATCTCCTTCAACATGTAGTGCTCGAACCCCTTTTTGTCAACCCGGTACTCATCGGCGTCGAGGATTTCGATCTGCTTCTCCAATAGCTCATTTCTCAAGTTTTTGATATAATAACCGGAGGTGTTCAATACCGCCATCTCATCATCGCTTAAATAGATCATGCGGTTGGTAAAAGGAGCCAGGGCATTGGAGTCGGAAGCAGCATAATACTCATCCTTGCCCACCCCGATGATAATAGGACTGCCCCGCTTGACTATTATAATCTGGTGCTCTACATCGGCATGAATTACGGCAATGCCGAAAGTGCCGTGCAGCCTCTCTACAGCTTTCAAAACAGCTACCTCTAAATCGCCGTCGAAATATTCCTCGATCAAATGGGGGATCACTTCCGTATCGGTATCCGATTTGAATTTGTGACCTTTCTCTTGAAGTTCTTTTTTGAGTTCCTGGTAGTTCTCGATAATGCCGTTGTGAACCACAGCGATCTTTCCGCTGCAGTCGCCCTGGGGATGAGCGTTTATCTCCGATGGCTTACCATGGGTAGCCCAGCGGGTGTGGGCAATACCGAAAGTAGCATCTATCTCTAACCCGATCTTCTTCTTTTCTAACCGGCCTACCCTACCCTGGGTTTTCACTATTTTATTCTTTTTCCCACTATCCGGGGATATTCTTGTTTTTTTACGAAGATTTTTTAACTGCGGGGAATTCGTTTCACCCCCGTTCATGGACTGCGGGCCCGCGCCCGCTTCTTTGTTGTCTACTACCGCAAAACCGGCGGAATCATAGCCGCGGTATTCCAGTCTTTTTAGGCCTTCGATCAAAATGGGCACAACCTGTTTATGCCCACAGTAACATATTATTCCACACATCTTTACCTCCCTCCCGGTTTAATCGAAATGCGTATACTGCATCTTGCCGATGGGATACACATTAAAACCGGTCTCATACAATTTCTTATGATCCAGGATATTGCGGCCGTCAAAAATAAAAGCCGGTTTTTTCATGGATTTATAAATTTTTTCAAAATCGAGCTGCCTGTATTCTTCCCATTCGGTGAGCAGCGCCACTGCATGTGCATCTTCAGCCGCTTTGTAAGGATCGGGCTCGAAGCAAATGAGGTCCGGCGCCATTTGCATGGTACTTTCCAGGTCTTTGCGGGCATTATCCAGGGCTTCGGGATCGGTGACGGTAACGAAAGCCCGCTCCTCTACTAACTTTTGAGTTACAAAAATGGCCGGGGATTCCCTGGTATCGCCGGTGTTGGCCTTAAATGCAAACCCGAAAAGAGCTATCTTTTTACCGGCTACGGTATTGAACATCTCCCTGACTATTCTCTGCACAAACCTGCTTTTCTGGTACTCGTTCATTTTCACTACCATTTCCCAGTAATCGGCTACTTCGTTCAGGCTGTAACCGCGGGCGATGTACACTAAATTCAAAATATCTTTCTTAAAACAAGAACCGCCGAAACCGATGCTGGGTCTGAGGAATTTTTCCCCGATACGGCTGTCGCGGCCTACAGCGAAAGAAATTTCGGCTACATCGGCGTCTGTCTTTTCACACAAAGCGGAGATGGCATTTATAGAGGAGATACGCTGCGCTAAAAAGGCATTGGCAACTAACTTGGAAAGCTCTGCCGACCATAGGTTGGCAGTGATAATATTCTCTTTGGGCACCCAGTGGGCATAAATTTTCACTAAAGCGGCAGCGGCTTTTTTGCCTTCTTCCGTTTGGTGGGAACCGATCAGCACCCGGTCCGGTTCCAGCAGGTCTTTGACAGCGGTTCCTTCGGCAAGGAATTCCGGGTTCGATAAGACTTCGTATTTGATGTCCCGGTTTCCGGCTTTTAAGATTCTTTCCATGGCTTCGGCTGTCCTTACAGGCAGGGTGCTCTTTTCTACGATGATCTTATCGCTGTCGGCGCTCTCGATGATTTTGTGGGCGGTTTTTTCCCAGTGCTGCAAGTCCGAAGCCATACCCGCTCCTTCACCGAAAGTTTTGGTAGGAGTGTTGACCGAAACGAAAATAATATCCGCTGCTTTGATGCCTTTTTCGATCCGGGTGGAAAAGAAAAGGTTCCTGCCCCTGGTCTCTTTGACGATCTTATCGAGACCGGGTTCGAAAATGGGAATCTTATCTGAATTCCACCTGTCGATCCTGTCCTGGTCGATGTCTACCACTTCGACCCGGTAAGTGGGGCACTTCAGGGCGATAACCGCCATGGTCGGGCCGCCTACATAACCGGCCCCGATACATAAAATATTTTTTTCAAACTTCATTAATTCTCCATAATTTGCCTCCGGCGGCAAGGGGGGGCTTTTTTGAAAAATCGCCCCCCCTTGACCCCCCCAAAAAACTTTTGTTTAGCAAACGTCTGCGCCAACTACCCAACGCTGGGTAATTTGCCCAAACGTTGGGCTAAATAGAAGTTTTTGGA
>JAGLSW010001137.1 GCA_023135565.1 Candidatus Aminicenantota bacterium
CCCGGCAGGGACCTGCCGCGAAGCGGCTTAACGCCACCCCACGCGCGTGGGGCCGCCGGAGGCAAAAAGTAATTTCATGGTAGTTCTTCATGATGGCCTACCCCTCAAAGTACCCCCAATCGGTGGGGCGGCGAAAAGCAATACGCTGCACGTTAAGCAGATGACGAGCCGAAATATTATCGTTAGTGATGTTTTTTCCTCCCGCACCGCAGCCTAAAGTAAGCGACGGCTGCAAAGCGTTATAGGTCCCTCCTAAGGCCCCCTGGGAAGCAGGGGTATTTACCAGGATGCGCCCGGCATTCATCACCGACGCAAAATACATAATCTTCTCTTTATTTTTGGAAAAAATACTGGCCGAATGTCCCAGGCCGCCGTGAACATTGATCCTCCGGCACAGCTCGATGCCCTGCTCAAAATCTTTAACCTCGTAATATGGCAGGATAGGGGCCAGGATTTCTAAGGAGAGGGGAGATTGTATGCCCACTTCATCGAGTTTGGCCATCAATATGCCGGTGTCGGGTGGTACGTCGATACCGGCCATCCGCGCAATAGCATGCGCTGATTGGCCGATCACTTCTATTCTCATTACTTTCTCTGTTTTATTAAAAGCGACTGCTTCTACCTGTTTGATTTCTTTTTTCGAGAGGAAATAGGCACGGCGCTTTTTAAATTCCGCCACCACCTGCTCCACATGGCACTGCCTGACCACCAGGGCTTGCTCGCTGGCACAAACCGTACCGTTATCAAAGGTCTTGGAAATAAATATTTGTTCCACGGCAAAAGGAACATCAGCGCTTTTGCCGATGTAAACAGGCACGTTTCCCGGGCCGACGCCTAAAGCCGGGTTGCCCGAGCTATAGGCTGCCCTTACCAGGCTGACAGAACCGGTAGCCAGCACTAATGCGGTTTTTTTGTGCCCCATAAAATCAAGGGTCTCTCTTTTCGAGGAGCGCCTTATCCACTGGATACAGTCTTCCGGCGCCCCGGCCTGCAGCGCCGCCTCATAGCATATCCCGGCTGCCGCGGTGGAGCATTTCCTGGCAGCCCCATGAGGGCGGATAATAATAGGGTTTCGCGATTTTAAAGCGATTAACGATTTAAACAGCACTGTAGAACTGGGGTTTGTAATCGGGGTAACGGCAAAAATAGGGCCGATGGGTTGGGCGATTTCTATTATCCCGGCTTCCGGGTTTTCCGAGATGATGCCCACAGTTTTAAGATTCTTTATATCTTCGTAAACCACCCGGGTAGCAATAATGTTTTTAGTTACTTTATCCTGCCATTTACCCAGGCCCGTCTCTTCATAGGCCAGTTTAGCCAGGTGTTCCCGGTTTTTGAACCCGGCCTCGCAGACTTTTTTTACGATGCGGTCCGTTTGCTCCTGGTCTAATTGCTCAAAAGCAGCGGCAGCCCGCACGGCCTTTGCCATTACCTCATCGACAGTCAAGCGTGTGTTTTTTCTTTTTTCCACTGCCCACTATGATTACATGAATCTAAAAAAAAATCAAGCCCGATATTCATTTTGCCTCCGGCGGGGGTGCGGCGCACCCACCCTCTTTGCCTCCGGCGGCCAAAAACTTCTATTTAGCACAACGTTTGGGCAAATTTCCAGGCGTCGGGTAAAGTGCACAAACGTTTCTCATCAAAAGTTTTTTGGGGGGTCAAGGGGGGCGGTTTTTCAAAAAAGCCCCCCTTGCCGCCGGAGGCAAAGTTTGACAACAAATCTTTTTTGAGATACTATTTTTTATGAGTATTTCAAAAAGTGGGCGGCGCCCACAACCCATGAGGGGGCTGGCTCAAGCCTCTTCGACTACCTTGACCAAAAAGTTTGTTTTTTAAGCAAACTTTCACGAAGTATTAGTAAAAGAATATACCAAGGAGGCATTGAATGCACAGTAAAAAAAGTAGGCGCTTACAGCGTGATATTAAAACATGTTTTGTGATTTTCACGGTTTTATTTTTATTCTTGTTTTTTAAATTCCCCGGCACCAGCTTTGCCCGGGATATCGAAACAGGAATCTTCAGCCAATTGAAATACCGCCATATCGGCCCCCAGGGCAACCGTATGGCAGCAGTGGTGGGAGTACCGGGCGATCTCAACACCTACTACGCCGGGGCTGCTTCCGGCGGCCTGTGGAAATCCACGGACGGCGGTATCAACTGGGAACCGATTTTCGACCACCAGCCGGTTCAATCGGTGAGCGCCCTAACTATCGCCCCAGCAGACAACAATATTATCTGGGCAGGTACAGGCGAAACTTTTATCCGCAGCAATGTCTCTATCGGCGACGGTATCTATAAATCCTGTGACGCAGGCAAAACCTGGCAGCATATGGGCCTGACAAAAAGCGGCCGCATCGGTCGTATCGTCATCGATCCCCGCAATCCCGATGTGGTTTTTGCCGCTGCCATGGGTCATTGTTACGGGCCACAGCCTGAACGGGGCGTTTACCGCACCACAGACGGCGGAAAAACCTGGGAAAAAGTACTCTTCGTAGACCAGGACACCGGCTGCTCCGATATCGCCATGGACCCCAACAACCCGCGAATTCTCTTTGCCGGAATGTGGCAGGTGGTCATCAAAACCTGGGGCAGGTGGAGCGGCGGAGCAGGAAGCGGCGTTTTCGTATCCCGTGACGGCGGAGACACCTGGAAACGTCTAACCGTGAAACATGGACTACCCGCCTCTCCCGTGGGCAAAATCGCCGTGGCCGTTGCCCAAAACAACTCCGACCGCGTCTATGCCCTGATCGAAACCGGCAGCCGCGGTTCTTTGTGGCGCTCCGAAAACGGCGGTCATAACTGGAAAAAAGTAAGCCACAACCGGCTGTTGAACGAACGGCCCCACTATATATACCAGGATGGTGGTATCTCCCGACGATTACAACGAAGTATATTTCCCCTCCAACAGTATGAGCGTCTCCCACGACGGCGGCGAAACCTCCGAACTGATTTACTGGGGCGGCGATAACCACGACATGTGGATGGACCCCACCAATTCGGACCGCATCATGATCGGCGACGACGTCGGAGTGCTGATTTCCACCAATCACGGCAAAGGCTGGAACCGGGTGATATTACCGGTGGCCCAAATGTACCATATCTCTGTGGACGGGCAAGTACCCTATTATGTTTACGGCAACCGCCAGGACGGCATGTCCTACCGCGGCCCCAGCAACAGCCGTATGCGGGGTTGGTGGGGAGGTATTCCTTCCGGCCTATGGCGCAATGTGGCCGGCTGCGAATGCGGCTTTACCTATGCAGTACCGAAAGATTTTAATACCATCTGGGGAGGCTGCTACAATGCCGGTCTCGATGTATTCGACGTGCGCACCGGCCATAACCGCTCCGTGCGCGTATGGCCCAAATCACCCATGGGCGCCCCGGCCGGACTGCTGAAATACCGCTTTAATTGGACTTTCCCCATTGCCATCTCACCTCATGACTCCAACCGGGTTTATGTAGGCAGTCAGCGTGTGCACATGACTACCGACGGCGGCCAGAGTTGGACTGTGATCAGCCCCGATTTAAGCACCGGTAACCCGGAAATGATGAAAGATTCAGGCGGCCTGACGCGAGACAACTTAGGCGTTGAGTACGGCTGTATAATCTTTGCTATCGCCGAGTCGCCCTTAGAAGACGGCCTGCTCTGGGCCGGGACCAACGATGGTCTGTTACATGTAACCAGGGACGGCGGCGCCACCTGGCTGAACGTAACCCCCAATATCCCCAAATTACCGCCTTTGGGAACAGTCAGCAACATAGAACCCTCTAAATATAATGCTGGTACCTGTTACATAACCGTAGATTTTCACCAGGTGAACAACCGGGATCCTTATATCTACAAAACAAAAAATTACGGCAGTACCTGGAAACGAATCACTTCCGGTATCCCCAAAAGCGTTTTCAGCTATGTTCACTGTGTGCGCGAAGACCCGAAAAAGCCGGGCCTGCTTTATACAGGTACAGAAAACGCTTTGTACGTCTCTTTTAATGATGGGGAACGCTGGGTGCCGTTACAGACCAACCTGCCCCATGCCCCGGTGCACTGGTTGGTGGTACAGGATCATTTCAACGACTTAGTAGTTGCCACTTATGGCAGGGGGTTCTGGATCATGGACGATATCACCCCGCTGCAGCAGTTGAACGATGAAGTGCTGAAATCTTCCGCTTTTCTTTTTAAACCCCGTTCCGCTTACCGTTTCCGCAGCGTAACCGGCATCCAGGGTTACCCCAATGACCAGTGCACGGGTGAAAACCCAACTTACGGAGCCTCGATAAATTACTATTTAAAAACCGCACCGAAAACCCCGGTTAAGATAACTATTTTAAATAGTGATAACAAGGTAATTAGGACTTTCACCGGGCCGGCAAAAGCGGGGATCAACAGGACTTATTGGAACTTAAGACATGAGTCCCCCGGGCGGGTGAAATTAAGAACGAAACCGGCAAACAATCCATTAGTCTGGGAAGAGAAGCGGTTTAAAAGGTTCTCCCGCCATGGTTGGATGCCCTTGAACAGTTGGGGAATAAGAGGCGGATTGGTTGGCCCCTTAGCCGAACCTGCTGAATATACGGTAAAACTGCAAGCAGCGGGTAAGGAATTCAGCAGCCGGTTGACGGTCCTCAAAGACCCCAATTCAGCCGGAAGTGAAAAGGATATCCGCGCCCAGGTGCAGATGGCCTTAAGCATCCGCGATAATATCGAAACAGTAACAGCAGAAATCAACCGCCTCGAAGTTCTCAGGAAGCAAGTTCATGATCTTATATATCTGCTCAAAGAGCGGACGGAATCCGCACCCTCACTAAAACCGGTTCTCAAAGAAGCTAAAACACTCGATGCGAAATTGTTGGCTGTAGAAGGACTTTTTTTCCAGCCCGTATTGGCGGAAGGCGATTTAAAATCTTTCCGCGCACCCAATAAGCTTTACAGCCAGTTGGCGGTACTGGCAGGAGATATCGCCAATGATTCGGCCGATTTTCCGCCCACCGACCAGCAAATCGAAGTGCATAAATTATTGAAGAAGGAACTGGCCGCAGCCCGGCAAAAGTTAAAAAAAGTAATCACCGAAGACATAGCTGTATTCAACAAACTGTTGGCTGAGAAAAAGCTTTCCGGGCTGGTTGTTTTCCCCCAATAGAACTAACAAAAACAAAATACCCGGTGGGTATTATTCCTGCCGGGTATATATTTGGGGTCCGGGGAGCACGCCAAAAACAACATACCCGGGCATGATTATACCTGCGTGGTATACATTTAAAGCTCAATGCGCCCCAAGGCAACATACCCCAAA
>JAGLSW010001138.1 GCA_023135565.1 Candidatus Aminicenantota bacterium
AATATAATTTGTGAAAATACCTGGAATTGTCTGATAATAGGATCATTTATCAAAAAAATTGTTTTGTTTTCCGGGAAACACAGAAAATGGGGACGCTCATTGACTTTGACATTCCCTTTTTAACTTGTAATTTCCCCAGGTCGTGGTATAATCAGGCAATAATATTCCGCGGATTTCCACTATGAAAATTGATAACGTTTTTAGCAAAAAAATTGCCGATTTACTGAAGTCAACCGGTTCCACCTCTCTAAACAACATAGATAAAGAGTTGAGCGAACTCATTGTCGCCGGCTGCTCCGTTTTAGAAAATAAAAACATCCTCTGGATCGTGGGCGAAAACGAAAACCTGCGCGAAAAAAAACAAAAACTCCAACTGTGGCTGAATTTCCTGGCCCCGGACCGGGCGGAAGCGAACATATGTTTTTATACGACTCCTTTTGAAGACCCCTATATCAACAACAGCACAAATCTAAACGCCGTAGGCCATAAAGCAAAATTAATCACAGCCCTCCTAAACCCGGCACAAGGCGAAAACATAGACTCCCCCAGCCTAACCGACGGGGAAGACACAACCCCGGCGCAAAATAAAGAAAAAACCGCCTTACAACCTCCCGCCGGGACAATCGTTATTTGCACCCTGTCGTCTCTGAGCATCAAAATAGAGCCGCGGACACAACTACAGCGGTTTTTTTTGGATATCCAGGTGGGCAAAGAGATCAACCGGGAAACATTCTACAAAAACCTTTTGAAAATGGGCTGCCGGGCCAGGAATATCGTGGAAGAGAAAGGCGATACGGCCCGCCGGGGTAGTATCTTCGATGTGTTTCCCATGGACGGCGATTACCCGGTCAGGATCGAGATCGAAGCCGACCAGGTGGTTTCCATGCGGCACTTCGATCCGGGCACCCAGAAATCCATCAAAAAAATCAAAAGAATTTCCTTTCCCGCGGCGCGGTTCTTTTTAGACTATGACCTATGCAAAGACTATTTTACCGGCGAAAAAGAAGAAATGGTCTATTTGCCGGCCCTGCTGGGAAACTATAAAACGCTGATCTCCGACGAAAGAAAAATCAAAGAAGAATTTACCAAACTGTTAGATCACTACCGGAAAATTTACGAAATCGCCTCAGCAAAAGGAGAAAAAATAGAAAAGTTAGAAAATATATTTACTTTCCCCTTTCAAAAAGAAGAAATCCTCAGCATCGACGAGACTTTTGATTCCATCTCAGGTAAAATCGAACTGCAAAAACTACCGAAAAGTATCTCCGATTTTGATTACGGCGATATCAGCGCTCTAAAAGACAAAGTGGAAAACCGGGGCAAAAAGTTATTCGTCTTCTCCGGGGACGAAAGAATCGCAGAAAAATTAAAAGATAATTTTACAAATTTTGTTTTTATCGACGCCAGGATACCGGTCTCTTTTGAAAACAAAAAAACCGACTGCCTTTTCCTAACAGACCGGAACTACCGGTATTTCGAGAAATTCCACCGTCTCGAAAAACTCGACAAACTCAAGGAAACACGTTCCGAAAACCTGGTCAAAGAGATCCAGGTGAACGATTTCGTAGTGCACCGCAAGCACGGCATCGGCAGGTTTACCGGTTTTAAGCGCATGGCTTTCGCCGGGGAGAAAAGAGAATTTCTCAAGATCGAGTATTTCAACCGGGAGTTTCTTTATGTGCCCGTTTACGAGTTGGACGCCTTGAGCAAGTACATCGCTTTTGAAGGCGCCGCCGCCCGTTTGGATAAGATGGGGGGCCACAGTTGGGCCATGAAACAGAAGCGGGCTAAGAAGATTATTATCAACTTTGCCAAAGAACTGCTGGACCTTTATGCAGTCAGGAAAGCCATCACCGGCAGCAGTTACTACAAAGACAGCGAAATGGAAGACCGGTTGGAAGATAGTTTCAAATTCGTGGAAACAGGAGATCAAAAAAAAGCCATCAAAGAGGTATTAAATGATCTGGAAGCCCAATACCCCATGGACAGGTTGATTTGCGGCGACGTCAGTTTCGGCAAGACCGAAGTGGCTCTCCGGGCGGCGCTGCGGGTGGTTGCTTCGGCCCGGCAGGTAGCTTTTTTGTGTCCCACCACTATCCTGGCCCACCAGCACTACAATACTTTTAAGAAGCGGTTTGCCCATTTCCCCATCAAAATCGCCATGCTGTCGCGCATGGTCTCCCAGAAAGAAAAAAAAGCCATCTATAAAGACCTGTCGGAAGGGAAAATCGACATCGTCATCGGCACTCATGCGCTGCTGGCCAAACAAATTGTTTTCCAGGGTCTCGGACTTTACATCATCGACGAAGAGCAGCGTTTCGGCGTGTTCCAGAAAGAGAAATTAAAAAAGAACCGCGAAGACATAGATGTTCTTTCGTTATCCGCCACCCCCATACCCCGCACCCTGTCGCTTTCCATGGCCGGGCTGCATGATATCTCCACCATCCACACCCCGCCCATAGGCAGGCTGGCCATCAAAAATTATGTCGGTCGTTTTTCCAAAGAAGTGTTAAGTTCCGCTGTGTTGAACGAGATAGAAAGGCAGGGATCGGTTTTTATCGTTTACAACAACATCGACAAAATCTATACTTTTAAAGAGGATATCGAAGCCTACCTGCCCGGCGTACCGGTGGCTGTCATTCACGCCAAGATGAGGACTGAACACATCGAGAAGAATTTGCTGGATTTTATAAACAAGAAATTCAGGGTTTTGTTATCTACTACTATCATCGAGAACGGCATCGACATACCCGACGTGAACACCTTAGTGGTAGTAGATGCGGACCGTTTCGGTCTCACGCAGCTCTACCAACTGCGGGGGCGCATAGGCCGGGGCAACCGCCAGGCTTTTGCTTATTTTTTGGTAAAATCCACCGATATAACCGAGCAGGCCAGGTCCCGTTTAGAAGCCATCCGCGAGTTTGCCGATTTGGGCAGCGGATACAAGCTGGCGGAATTCGATCTCAAACTGCGCGGAGCCGGTTCTCTTTTGGGGAACAGGCAGCACGGGCATATCGAAGCTTTGGGATTCGATTATTATCACCAGATGTTGAATAAAACCATCAAAGAGTTAAAAGGCGACATCGAGAAAAGAGAAGAACCGGGAATCGTGATGAACTTTTCTTATTCCATCGACCCCGGTTATATAAAAGATAGTGTCGAACGCATCAGTTTTTACCGCCGCATACTCGAAGCCGGTGAGTTTACCGATATCGACGACATGCGGGCTGAGTTGAACGACCGCTATGGCAGGATGCCGGAGAGCATCGAGAAAATCTTTTACGCCGGTTTTGTCAGGGTACTGGTCAGGAAATTAAATCTAAAGAAAGCGGAAGTATTTTTAGACAGGTTAGTGATTACTTTTGCCGGTACCGACGATTGCCGGGCTGTTTTAGCGGATGAAGTTTTCCGCAAGTTCAAAGTAGAAGAAGTCGATGAAAGTACCGCTGCTTTTTCTTTCAAAAATTATACTCCTTTTATGGAAGCTTTCAAGCAGTTTATCGCCATGAAGGAGGCTGCCCGGTCTTTAGATATTAGTGTTTTGGAGTAAAGGATGAAGGTTTATACATACTCGCAGGCAAGACAGCGTCTATCGGAAGTGTTGGATACGGCCAGGAAAGAGGAAGTAATTATTAAACGCAGAGGTGGTGAAGCCTATTCCGTCGTGTTGAAAAGAACTAAAAAATCGCCTTTCGATATCTCCGGTATCAAAACCAAAGCCACAACCCGGGATATAGTGGCAGCGGTTAGAGAATGCCGGAAAGCTTAAAAAAACAAGAAGAGAAATTTAGGGGACAGGCAAGATGGCATTTTTTCTTACTTGCCGTTGCTAAATCAATCCGTTTGTGGTAGGATTTTATTATGAAAAAAGGCGTGTTGGTTATATTCAAAGAAAAAGTGCTGGAAGTATTAAAAAACCGGGAAGTGAAATTTATTATCTTCGGTTCCAGGGGAAGAGGAGATGCGGAGGAATTCTCCGACTACGATCTTCTCATCATTACGCCTGAAAAAGAATACGGCGTAAAAGAAAAAATAGAAGAAATCGAAATTGAATTATTTATTAACCGAAATGCTATTATTAACTCGCATCTTTTCTCCGAAGCCGAGTTGAAAAAACTGTCCTTTGAACCCTTTATCATGAATGCTTTGAGGGAAGGGATTGCCGCATGAAAGAGGAGATCGAAGCTGTCATAAATAAATCTTTAAGAGCAGTAAAATCAGCGCAAAGGGAATTTGACGCCGGTGATTACGATTATGCATGTTCGAGAGCTTATTATGCTGTTTTTTATCTTCTTGAAGGAGTGCTGCTGCTTGATAAAAAGGCTTTTTCGAAACACAGTGCGGTCATTTCAGTTTTTAATAAGGACTATATAAAAACAGGGATATTCACGGTAGAATTTTCAAAATATATAAAATATTTGCTTAAACGTAGAGAAATCGGGGATTATTCATTCTCCATTCGAGTTGGGAAAAAAGATGCCGAAAATTGTATCATTAAAGCAAAAGACATGTTCGACGTGATCTCACCATATTTAAAATCGAAAATAGTATAAGCGAGCCTCACCCGGAAACGAATGAAAT
>JAGLSW010001139.1 GCA_023135565.1 Candidatus Aminicenantota bacterium
GGCAGGGCCGCCGGAGGCAAGTCCCATCATATAAAATTTCCAGCCTGTCCCCAAAGTTTCCTCCAAAGTTTCCTATAAAGAATCAACAAAAAGGAAAAAACACTGCCAAATGGGTAGGAATCAACTTACTTTTCTGGTAAAATGAGGAAAGGAGGAAAAAAACGTGCAAACGGTAACGGTTGAATATAAAATAAATATCCTGGGCCTTAAAACCAGGCAGGGCGCTATCTCGATTTCAGCGTTAAAAGAAATAGCCGATGCAATATTAAAAAGTTCAGACAGGACGCTACGTTTGTTCGTAGAGGGGAAAAGCACCAAAAGAGGAAAAAGTCCATCCTGGCTAAAAAAGACTTTAGATTTTACCATAACCGGGATAAAAACCGGTTCAACCGTTCTTGAGCTTGAAGCGCCGCTTTTAGGAGAAACGCTCCCCGAACCACATCTCCCCCCAAAATTATGGGAAAATTTTATAAAACCCGATGATACTGCCATTAGTTTGCTTTCCAAATCCTTTTCAGACGCGGCAGCGGAAAACATGGAGAGCGATTATTTTGATGTTGGAGTACTGAACGCTTTATTATCTTTTAATTCCATTACCACGAAATATGCCGAAGAGGTGCGGATTAGTTCGAAAACGAAGACAAAGGATAATTTTAAGATTAACGGCGAAGTAATCCAAAAAATAAAAAAGATAAAAATCGAAACCCCAAAGCCCAATACGATTGCCATTTCAGGTTTCTTTAACCTTATTGAACACAGCAGTCGCAAGTTTCAACTAAAGTTGGGAGACAGCGGCAATTTAGAAGGCACCATGGACCCATTGTTCGCGGATTTCGAGAACATGAGAAATTTATGGGGTAAGAAAGTCACTATAAAAGGGAAAGCACACTATAAACCCTCCGGGAAATTACGCAGCATCGAAGCGCAGTTAATCAAACCTTTCGAACCTGGGGACGAGGTATTGCAGCATATCCCCGCCAACCGGGACGGTTTTAAATTTACGGAAGAGTTTTTGAAGGAGAAAAATTCTAACCGGGCATTAAAGAAGACGTGGGGGAAATGGCCCGGTGACGAATCTATCGAGGAGCTTCTTGCTGCTTTGTAAAGGGAGGTCGCATTAGATATATATGGCTAAATATTTGTTGGACACAGGAATTCTTCTCGGTTTTGTTAGGGGAGCCGGTTATTCTAAATATGTTGAGCAAAAGTTTAAATTAACAGACCCGGGAAATATTTTACTCGTATCTGCGGTAAGTGTCGGTGAAATGTATTCCCTTGCGGCCCAGTTCCAGTGGGGAGAAAACAAGAAAAATGATTTAGAGGATGTATTAAGTGAAATTCAATCCATAGATATTAGCTTCCCTCAGATTCTAAAAAAGTATGCGGAGATCGATGCGTTTAGCCAGGGCAAACATCCGGTACAAGAATTACCTCCGGGGATGACAGCGAGAAACATGGGGAAGAATGATTTGTGGATTGCGGCTACTGCGTCTGTTTTAGAGGCGACACTGTTGACCACAGACAAGCATTTTGATCATCTTGGCGGGGCATTTTTAGAAGTCATTTACGTTGACCCTCATGGTAGGTATTGAAGGAGGAGGAAGAAAAGAATTAGCCTACTATGAAAATACTTTGCCTTCGGCGACCCTGCCGGAGGCGAAACTTTTGAAAAAGTTTGATCAAAACTTTTGTTTATTTAGAAGCGAGAATCAAAAACGCCGT
>JAGLSW010000114.1 GCA_023135565.1 Candidatus Aminicenantota bacterium
GTATTGCAGGGCCGCCGGAGGCAAGGCAAAGTAATTTCATGGCAGGCAAGAAACCTTTTTCCCGGTAAAACCGGCCGGAAAATTTGACCGGATTCATAATAATGTTGCGATTTTTATTTCTTTCATGGTATAATAAATGTCCAGGTACTGAAAATGACAAAGTTAAGCGTACTTCAAAAGCGGACGGCGTCCGCACCTTTCTGCGTGCGGGCACGCATAGGCAGACCCTATGAAAGGCCCCGGGAAAATGAACTCACCCGGTGGTGAAATTTTGCAAAATTTAAAACACATTACTCGTTACCGCCATGTAACGGCTTATTTTTAAAGGAGGTATAAGATGCATACAAGAAAGTGGCTTTTTGTTTTAATTTTAATTACTTTTATTTGCACGAAATTCTCTTCCGCAAGCGCCGAGAAACTCACGCAGGAACAGATGACAGCCTACCGCACCATACCGGCTGTAGTATTGATCTACAGCGGTATGTACGTAAAAGTTTCCTTGAAAAACGGGCAAACTATCCAGATCCCTTATTACGGTTCCGGCAGCGGTTTTTTTATCAATTCCGAGGGTTACTTAGTTACCAATGGCCACGTAGTGGCGTCTTTCCTGGAATACAATAAGGACAAACCCGGGTATGCCAACAAGGTGGCTTACAATTATTTCATAAACAGCATTATTGCGCAGTTTAAAAAAAGCCGCGGCAGAGCGCCTTCGAATACCGAGACACAGGCCGAGTATCAGAGGTTTAGAAACGCCCGGAATCCCATTGTGGCGGAACACAACAGTATTAATTATATATTGCTCTCCAACTCCGAAACACATAGATTCGAAATAAAAAAGTACAGCCCCTCCATCCCGGAAGGGGGCAAAGATATTGCCGTTCTAAAAATCGAGCGGGACAATTGCCCGGTGCTTATGTTAGGAGATTCATCCATATTAACTTTGCAGCAGAAAATTTTTACTATCGGCTTCCCGGCTAAAGTGGACCCCAGCCGCTTTCCCCTGTTGGGCAAAGAAAACGCCATAAAACCTTCGATTACGGCCGGCGCTATTTCCGCTCTTAAGACCGATTATAAAGGCATGGCGGTTATCCAGCATGATGCCGCCGCCTCTCACGGTAATTCCGGCGGCCCTACCGTGGATTCCAAAGGGCGGGCAATAGGTGTTCTCTCTTATGGCGTAGACGATTCTTTCCTTTTCTGTGTGCCAATCAATACAGCCAAAGAATTCATCAGGGAAACAGGTATCGAAATCAATAAGACTTCCGATTTCACCAAAGTATTTAACCGGTTGATGGACGCGGTTTGGGAGAAGAGGTGGTTCGCTGCCCGGGCTCATGTGAACACGGCCCTGGCTTACATGAAGAACCAACCCGACCTGGAAAAACTGCAGCAGATGATTTTGCGCCGCATCAGTGAAATGGGATTTCTCGAAAAGATATGGACACAGAACAAACTAATCGTTATTATAGCGGTGGTACTGGTTTTTTTAATCCTGTTAGTGTTAAAAATGGCGCTTTTCCCTTCGTCTAAACGGGCAGCGGCGGCCCCGGCTGTGGCAGGAGCCCCGGCAGTTGCAGCCATAGATAAAACCAGGGTGGTGGAAGATACGGGCACCCTATTAGAGATCGATGCCGTAGGCAGCGTGACGGTGCTGGTTGACGGCCAGGATAAGGGAACTTTCGGAGTGACGTCTAATGGTTTAATCGTAGGCCGGGATGCCACGGCAGCCACGGTGCACGTCGCCAAGGACATCGTCTCCAAGACTCATCTTAAAATACTCCCCAAAGGCGGACAATTTTTCCTATTAGACTTAGGTTCCACAAACGGCACGTATGTAAACGGAGAAAAAATCAAGGAGTCTATGGTGGGCCCGGATGACCTAATACAATTAGGCAAAAAAGGAGAAGTGAAGCTGGTATTCAAGAAGTAGCAGCATCGACATTCAGCCTATCGGCATCCGGCAGCGGACGGCCCCAGCCCGATAGATTTCGCGAATGCCCCTTTGCTGAATGAAAGCTGAAAGCTGTAATAACTGTTGACAGGAGAAGCCAAAAAACTTATAATCAATTAATGGAAGAGAAATTTTTACAGATATATAAATACGGCGAGGATGTGCTGAAACTCAAAGCCAAAAATATCAAAGATATCAATGGAAAAATCGCCGCCCTCATAAAACAGATGACCGCCACCATGTACTATACTAAAAATGCGATCGGGCTGGCAGCCCCCCAGGTGGGCCGGTCGCTGCAATTGTCGGTGATCGACCTCTCATTTGGAGAAAAAAAAGAGGAATTCACGGTCTTGATCAACCCGGAAATTATCGAGTCCGAAGGCGAAGAGGCCGGGGACGAAGGCTGCCTATCGCTGCCCGGCATTACCATCCCCGTGAAAAGAAAAACAAAACTGCTGCTCAAATATTTCGATATGGACGGCAAAGAGCAGCAGCGGGAGTTCGAGGATTTTAAGGCCAGGGTGATTCAACATGAGGTCGATCATTTAGACGGAGTGTTGATTTTAGACCGGGTTTCCAGTTTAAAGAAGCAAATGGTTAAAAAGGAGATCAAAAGATTAAAAAAAGATGGCATCTGGAAATAAAAAAATAATCTTTTGGGGAACAGCGCCCTTGTGTATCCCTTTTTTAGAAAGCCTGCATACCCATTTCGACATCGGCTTAATCATCACCCAACCCGATTCTAAAGGGGGCAGGGGCAGGAAAAAGATCATCCCCGCGGTCAAAAGGTTTGCCTTAGAAAAAGGCATCGATTTTATCCAGCCCGGCACCCTAAAAGGCGAAACCCCGGCCGAAAAAATCAAAAAGATAAACCCCTGCATCGCCGTGGTAATTGCCTATGGGAAAATTATTCCTAAAAGCCTATTTACGCTGCCGGAACACCGTACCGTTAATGTTCATTTCTCTATGCTGCCCTTTTACCGGGGCGCTGCGCCGGTGCAGCGGGCTATCGAGAATGGAGAAAAGAAAACCGGTATTACCATATTCCGGATCAACCGAAAAATGGACAGCGGCGCCGTATGGGACCGGAAAGAGTTCGACATCTTAGCTTCCGATACCACCGGTTCATTGTGGCAGCGGCTCAGCCGGGAGGGAGCGCCTTTCCTGGTTGAAACCTTAAAAAAAATCCTGGCCGGAAAAATCTCCAAAACACCCCAGGACCACAGCCGGGCGACTTATGCCCCGCCGGTGGAGAAAGAAGAGAGCAAAGGGGATTGGAGTTTAAGCGCTGAGCAAATATACGATAAGTTCAGAGCTTTTACGCCCTGGCCGGGATTGAGCTGCACTGCCGACGGTAAGATTTTCAAAATAACGAAACTGCGTGTATATGATGTGCGGGCCGGGGACAGCCTGTCCCTGAGCGGAAAGAATCCCGGCGACGTATTATCCATGGATAAAGAGAGTATAAAAATATGCTGCGGGCGGGAAAGTGTCGTCGAGATTGTAGAGATTCAGCCCCAGGGCAAGAAGCCGATGACGCCTTACTGCTACTGCCTGGGGAACGAACTGCCCGGCAGCCTGACATAAAAACTTTTAGAAAGTAAAAAATTGGACACAGTGTGCGAATGTGACAGCTTAACTAACACTAATTATGGATTAAAATGGAATTAGTAAGACCAGCTTTTTTGATATTACGACATTTCTACGAAAAGCCGACCCGGAACTTAAGAATGGTGCTTTCCGATCATTTAGAAAGATTAGGTCCCGTCGACAACCAGGGGGTGACCCGGACTGTGTACGGTGTAGTAAGAAGAGAGCAAGAAATCCGCGAGGTGATTAAGCGCTGTTCTCAACGGAACATCGACGCAATCGACTTAGACGCGTTGATACTTTTAAAAATCGGCATCTACCTGTTAATTTTTTCCGTATCCTATCCCGACCATGCGGTGGTCAATGAAGTGGTGGATTTCGCCAAAAGCAGGATAAAGACATTCATGAATGCCAATTTAAGGAGCGTCATCCGGCAGCGGGAAGATATCGCCTTAATGATAAATGGTTTCCGGGAGTTCCCTATTAAATATTCCATTTCCGAATATCTCATAAAAAACCTCGAGCCCCTGTCACAGGACGTAGAGGAAGACTTGCGCTACTTAAACCGTGAGCCGAACTTTCATCTGCGGGTGAATCCGCTTATTACCGATTTCGAAGCAGTAAAAGAAAGGCTCAACGCAGCGGGGGTAGATTTCAGGGAGCTGCCGGTCTTCGATTCTTTCGAAGTCAGGGCGTTGGGCAGGCCCGTTAAGGCGCTGTTGAATGAAAATTACGTTTATGTGCAGAATACCGGTTCCCAGGTGGTAGCTATGATAGCGGAAAAGTTCTGCCGGGAGCCTGTGCTCGACTGCTGCGCCGCCCCGGGCACCAAGTCGGTAACCCTGGCGCTTTTGCGGCCCGGGATAAAAACTTTTGCCTGCGATAAAAGTCCCAGCCGTTTAAAAGTGATGCAAAAATTTACCGGGAGTTTCGGTTTAGATGATATTTTTATCTGCGCTGCGGATATCAGGGAGAGCGCCTTAAAAGGTGATTTTAACCTTATCGTTGCCGACGCGCCCTGTACGTCGGCGGGTACGCTGCGCAAGAATCCCGATCTAAAATTGAAGATCGATGAAGGAGCAGTGGCCCGGAACGCGCAGGCCCAATTAGAAATAGTAGAGGCGTTGATTCCTGTTTTAAGAGAGGGTGGTTATTTGCTTTACGCTGTTTGTTCTTTTATGAAGGAGGAGTCGGAGGATATTTTTGAAAAAGCTGTGGGTGCTGCCGGTCTTGAGGTTATCGATTTATCCGGGATGTTATCCGAATATGGTTTTTTGTTTCGCAAAGCGAAGTGGGGTTATTATTTGCTGCCCAACCCTCAAATCAACAACGACATGTTTTACCTAAGTCTGCTCAAAAAACCCACTCGCGTGGGGACGGTGTCCCCAGCCTATGAGGGGCAGCGTGTGAGCGCTTTTGA
>JAGLSW010001140.1 GCA_023135565.1 Candidatus Aminicenantota bacterium
CGCGTGGGGGGGCTATGAGCCGCTTCGCCGCAAGAGGCAGCGGGTGAGCGCTTTTGATTCTAAATAAATAGAAGCTTTGATCAAACTTTTTCAAAAGTTTGGCCCCCGGCAGGGCCGCCGGAGGCAAAGTAATTTTATAGTAGGTTATAATTCCCCAGCTTTGCGGCAGTTGGCTAACTATTACATTCTTACTTGCTCAAGGGCAGGAGCGCTTTTTCAATTAGCTCTTTCATGCGTCTTACGGCTTCGCTCAAGCCCATAAAAGTCGAATTGGCAATGATGGAATGACCGATGTTTAACTCTTCAATGGCATCCATAGCCGCAATAGCCGTTACGTTTTGGTAGGTTAGACCATGCCCGGCCAGGATTTTAATATTGAGCTTTTTTGCATAAAGCACTGCCTTTTTGATTTTGTCTAATTCCAGGACACAATAACTGTTATTCCAATTCTCCGCATACTCGCCGGTGTTGATCTCGATTACTTTTATGCCCAACCGGTGGCAGGCTTTTACCTGGTCCACATCGGGATCCACAAAAACAGAAACTTCCATATTTGCTGCATTGAGGTTCCCGGCCACCTCTTCGATTTTATCGCTGGACATCACTACGTCGAGACCGCCGGTAGTAGTCACTTCGTCTTCCGTTTCCGGCACTAAAGTACAGGTGTCGGGTTTATACTTCAAGGCGAGCTTCACCATCTCCATGGAGGTGGCCATTTCTAAATTTAATTTCGTTTTGACTACTTCCCGCATTAATCTAAGGTCTCTTTCTTGGATATGGCGGCGGTCCTGGCGCAGGTGAATAGTAATGCCGTCGGCGCCGGCAAGTTCGGCAAGCGCTGCCGCATATACGGGGTCGGGTTCATTAGTTTTCCTGGCCTCCCGGATCGTTGCTATATGATCTACATTTACACCCAATCTCATGCTTATCCTCCTATCTCCGATTTGATTAAACCGGTAAATTTTTCTAAATTTTCACTGATGATCGATTCCTGTTCAGATTCGATCATGATTCTTATCTTAGGTTCGGTGCCCGAATACCTGACCAGTAAACGGGAATTTTTACCATATTTATTTTCAAATTCGGCTGTTTTTTCTTTCAATTCCGGCCAATCGTCTAAATTCTTTTTCTCCCTGACTTTAATGCTGCGGGTCACCTGTGGAAAAAGAGGCAGCCGGTTAAATAGTTCGGCGGGTTCCAGGTCAAGATAGAATAGGGCTTTAAGAAAATAGAGAGCAGTCAATATGCCGTCACCGGTGCCCTGTAAAAAACCCAGGATCGTATGTCCCGATTGCTCGCCGCCGATGATAGACCCGGTTCTTTTCATCTCCCGGTATACGTTCCGGTCTCCTACGCCGGTGCGGAGGTACTCCAGCCCCAATCCGGCAAGGGCTTTCTCCAAACCGAGGTTGCCCATCACTGTGCCCACTACGATTTTATTGAAATTTATTTCTTGCCTTCGGCGACCAGGGGGCGCTTTTTGAAAATACTGCCCCCTGGACCCCCGCAAAAACTTTTGATTAATTTCGTTGTTTCCAGGTTTTGACACATCTCGATGACCGGCTGTCTCCAAGAGATAGCGGGAGATGGCATACAACGTGTGATCGCCGTCCAAAATATGACCTTTGTTGTCGGCAAAGATCACCCGGTCTCCGTCTCCATCAAAAGCAATACCTAAATCCGCTTCATGAAAAAGGACTTTCTCTTTTAGATTTTCCGGGTAGGTAGAACCGCACTGCTCATTGATATTCCGCCCATCAGGTGAGGCGCCAATCACTTCTATATCGAAACCGGTCTCTTTAAATACCTCCGGGGCAATTTCAAAAACCGCGCCGTTGGCACAGTCCAATACAATTTTTAATTTCCTGTTTTTCAGCCCGGCTGCTTGCTCTATTAAAAAATTCTTGTATGCCTCCGGTCCTGCCTTCGGCGACCCTGCCGGGGGCCAAACTTTTGAAAAAGTTTGATCAAAACTTTTGTTAATTTTAGAAGCGCTCCCGCCGCGAAGCGGCTTATCAAAAGTTTTGTGGGGGTGCAGGGGGCGGTTTTTCAAAAGAGCCCCCTGCCCGCCGGAGGCAAGTTTATTAAAAAAATGTTTCTCTATTTCCTCTTCGAGGCCGGTGTCGATCTTCTCACCACTGCCGTCAAATATCTTTATGCCGTTGTCCGTATAAGGATTATGTGAGGCGGTTATCATGATGCCGTAATCAAAATCACCGGCGCGGGTCACAAAAGAAAGCCCGGGGGTAGGAATAACTCCGCAGTCATATAATCCAACCCTGCCGGAAATTCCGCGGCCGATTAATTCCCCTATCTCCTCTCCTGAAGCACGGGTATCCCTGCCGATCGGGATTTTCGAACCGGCCAGGATTTCGCCTAAAGAATTGCCTAATTCGATTAGAGAAGCATTATCCAATGGAAAATTGCCCACACTGCCGCGGATACCGTCGGTGCCGAATAAACTACTCTTTTCCGCCCTGCTCATTTATTGCTTTTACCTTTATTCCTATCTTCTACTACCAACTGCACCTCTACTTCTTCGGTTTCGCCAAACTTTAATATCTCTTCCCTTTTTTGCAGCGGGAGTTTAACGGTTTTACTTTCGACTACCTGGGACAGGTCTATGCTTTCGGTGGCATAAACGGTATCGATAGACGCAATCCGGGATTTATAACCATAAATCATCACTTTCTCCGGCACTACCTGTCTAATTAGTCTTAGGCCCCTTTTCATCCGCCCTTTATATCTTATTCTAACGGACACCTCTTTCCAGAGAAATTCCTTGACAGTTACGGCTATCATCCGCGGATGAATAGATATTTCATCATAGTCCAGGCCTCCAGGTATCTGTAGGAAATCCTCAGACAAAAGGTTCCAGATGGTGCCCTGGGAAATGCCGGTCAAATCTATTTTTAATTTAAAATCTTCGGGGGATATATTGTTTATCTCCCGCGATGTGCCCCTGACTTTTACCCTGACTTTTTCGGGCCGGGGGTTGGCGTCGATGTTTGTCGCAGCATTGATAAATTCTACGTTGACTTCAAAACTCTTCTCCGAATGAGCATGCTCTTTGCCGGCAATAATTATCCACACTGCCAGGGCAAAAAAAATCGCCGTCACTTTAAGACCGAAATTATTGAAAATTAAATTTTTTATTTTCATAGCCTGTTATATCCTATAATGGATTAAACGGTTCTTCAACCCTTCCCGGTCTAATCCCCTGATTAATTCGCCGTTTACCGCCAGGGAAATTTTACCCGTTTCTTCCGATACCACAATGGCAAGGCAGTCAGTCTGCTGGGTAATGCCGATAGCCGCCAGGTGCCGGGTGCCGCTGGGACTTAATTCCAACAGGGGTGGCAGTTGAAAAAAACACCGGGCTACTTCTATTCGGTCGTCACTAATGACCACCGCGCCGTCATGCAGCGGCGAACCGGGGGTGAAAATCGTCAACAGCAAATCTTTATTCACAATGGCGTCTATTTTTACCGGTTTATTGACGTAGTTTTTTACTTTTATTTCTCTTTCCACTGCGATAATAGCGCCGATCTTTGCCAGGGATAATGCCACTACGGTATTGATGATCTCATCCAATACACCCGTTCCGTCTGATTGGGCATACTTCGTTTTTATTCTTCCGCCTATCCCGGTAAGGATTTCCCTGAGTTCGTCCTGGAATAGAACGATGATGGCAATAATCAAATAGGTCAGGAAATTGTTCAGTATAAAAGAGAAGGCCGCTAACTTTAACAGCCCGGCAATAAAAGCCAATACACCGATGGAAAGCAGCCCTACCGCCATCTGGTAGGATTTGGTCCCTTTTATCAACAGCAAAAGATAGTAGAAAAGAAGAAACAGCAACAAAATATCGACAATATCGCTCAACTGGAACTTCGAGAAGGCATTAGTTATATAATCGAATATCATTTATCTATATACTCTAAACGTACCGGGGTATTGGAGCAGCGGCGCACTGTCCCGGGCGGCATGCAGCCGGTACTTTATCCTTCATTACTTTCAGCCGGGACTTCATTATTTTTATCGTTCTCTTTCTTTTCGGAATCTTTCTCGGGTTCTTCCTTCACAGCGGACTCTTCCGGCTTTTTCTCGACAGCCGGCTCTTCCGGCTTTCTCTCGATACCCAACATCGAATCGATATCCTTCGAAGTCAAGGATTCTTCTTCCAATAACCGGACAGCAATCTTTTCGAGGTTTTCCTTATGGCTGAGAATGATGCTTTTGGCACTCTTGTGGGCTTTTTCGATAATCGCTTCTATCTCCCGGTCGATTTTTTTGGCCGTATCTTCGGAATATTCGGTATGGTACATCATTTCCCTGCCTAAGAAGAGCATGTCGTCCTTTTTGCCGTACTTTATCGGCCCCAGGGAAGACATACCCCATTCGCAGACCATCTTTCGCGCAATAGACGTTGCCCGCTCAAAATCGCTGCCGGCACCTGTGGTAACGGCAGCTAAAAATACCTCTTCAGCCACCCGGCCTCCTAAAAGTACGGTCAGTTGAGCTTCTAAGTGTATTTTCGAATAGGTGTATTTATCGTTTATGGGCAATTGCTGGGTAACGCCTAAAGCCATGCCGCGGGGAATGATCGATACTTTATGCAGCGGGTCGGCCTCTTCTTCTACTGCCGCAATTAAGGCATGCCCGGCTTCATGGTAGGCGGTTATCTTTTTTTCCTCGTCGGAGATGATCATACTCCTGCGTTCCGCTCCCATCAGGACTTTGTCTTTGGCATATTCGAAGTCATCCATTTCGATTTTCTTCTTGCCTGTTCTCGATGCATAAAGAGCCGCTTCATTGACCATGTTGGCAATGTCCGCACCGGTAAAACCGGGGGTCGAACGCGCCAATATCGACAGGTTTACGGTTTTGGCCAGCGGTATCTGCCTGGTGTGCACTTTTAATATCTCTTCCCTGCCTTTTACGTCGGGAGTCGATACCGTGATCCTACGATCGAAACGGCCGGGCCGCAGTAGGGCTGTATCTAATATATCGGGTCTATTAGTGGCGGCAATGATAATAACCCCTTCGTTGGGATCGAAACCATCCATCTCCACTAACAGGGCGTTCAGGGTCTGTTCCCTTTCATCATGACCGCCGCCTAAGCCTGCTCCCCGCTGCCGGCCTACAGCGTCGATCTCGTCGATGAATATCAGGCAGGGAGAATGCTTTTTGCCTTCCACGAAAAGGTCTCTCACCCGCGATGCGCCTACGCCTACGAACATCTCCACAAAATCGGAACCGGAAATAGTAAAGAAAGGCACCTGCGCTTCCCCGGCAATGGCTTTGGCCAACAGGGTCTTGCCTGTGCCCGGCAGTCCGATTAACAATACGCCTTTAGGAATTTTCCCGCCTAATCTCTGGAATTTTTTGGGGTCTTTCAAGAAAGCGATTATTTCTTCCACTTCGTCCTTTGCTTCGTTGATACCGGCCACATCCTTGAACGTCACTTTAGCTCTTTCGCCGGTAAACATCCTGGCTTTACTCTTGCCGAAAGAGAAAGCCCCCCGGCCGCCGCCGCCCTGCTGCCTCATCATAAATATCCAGATACCGATTAAAATTAAGAAAGGGGCATAGAGCAGGACAGAATGAAGTAGTTGGTTCTTGTTTAGTTCTTCAACTTCGATGATAACGTCGTTTTCTCTTAATATAGAGATAAGGTCGGGATAATCGATGGGGATCATGGTCTTATATTTTATGGGCCCCATGTTACCTGGAGACTTCATATTTCCCGTAACCACATTGGAGTCTATAAAAGCGTTAACAATGTCCTTGCTTTCCACTTTCGCCATAAAATCGGAAAATTTCAGCTCGATTTCCCTGCCCTTCTTTACGTCTGACAGTATACTCCACAAGAATATTATTATTAGCGTTGAAGCCAGCCAGAACATTATTCCTTTGGAGCTCTTTTGATTCACATTTTTCGGTTTAGTCGTCATTTATTTTTTATCCTCATCATAATTCCCTATTATATCATAAAAAATCAAGTTAAAGAACAGTTTGATATTGACTTTTTTTCATTCTTGTGATAAATATCTATAAATGGGAAAGGTAATCGGAATAGACCTGGGTACCACCAACTCGGTGGCTGCATTTTTAGAGAGCCAGACCCCTGAAATAATTTTGACCAGTGAAGGTGACAGGCTGCTTCCGTCCGTGGTAGCGTTTACCCAGGACGGCGAGAGGCTGATCGGGAACCCGGCGAAAAGCCAGTTGATAACGAATCCCACGAACACCATATCATCGGTCAAGAGGTTGATGGGGAAAAGGTTTTCGGAAGTCAAACCATACTTACATCAATTCCCTTATAAAATAATCGAGGGAAAAGATGATACGGTAAAGATAGTGGTTTTTGACATGGAATTCTCCCCTGAGGAGATATCCGCCATGATTCTGCGTAAATTAAAAGAATCGGCGGAGCAGTACTTAGGGGATGAGATATCGGGAGCTGTACTTACAGTGCCTGCATATTTTAATGATTCGCAGAGAAAAGCGACAAGGGATGCCGGAGAAATTGCCGGTTTAAATGTATTAAGGATAATAAATGAACCCACTGCCGCGTCGCTGGCTTTTTCTCTCGATCTTTCGCAGAAGTCGAACGCAGTGGTATATGATTTCGGAGGTGGCACCATCGACATTTCGGTATTGGAAATTAAAGACGAAGTGATCAGGGTGTTGGCCACTGCCGGGGATACTAACCTGGGTGGAAACGACTTAGATGACATATTTTCCGATTATCTTAAGGACCAGGTAAAAAAACAGCACAATATCGATCTTTCCGGCAACAAGCTTGCCATGCAGAGGATAAGAGACGCCGCTGAGATGGCTAAAAAGGAACTCTCCGGCATGGAAGGGCACGAAGTCAATTTGCCTTTTATTGCCGATACGAAAGACGGCCCCGCCCATTTTTCAAAATATATCCACAGGAAGGAGTTTGAAAAATTAGTGGAGCGTGAAGTAGATAAAACCATCGGGATTTGCAAAACTGCGCTGCTGAATGCCAACCTGACCGTTGCCGATATAGATGAGGTGCTGGTAGTGGGCGGTTCAACGCGGATTCCTTATGTACAGAAGAGGGTGCAGGAATTTTTCGGCAAAGCGCCCAATAAAAAAGTAAATCCTGATGAAATCGTGGCAATGGGGGCTGCTATCCAGGGAGCTATCGTCAAAGGGATCAGCAAGGATGTGTTATTATTGGATGTGACCCCTTTCTCTCTTGGAGTTAAGACTTTCGGCGGCGCTTTTACCAAGGTCATCGCGGCCAACACCACCATCCCCACCAATCGCAGTCTTGTTTTCTCCACTGTTGAAGACAACCAGGGAGAAGTTGAAATCATGGTATACCAGGGTGAGCGGGAGGAAGTGGAGGAAAATAAACTTTTAGGAAACTTCACCCTCACCGGGATAAAGAATGCCCCTCGCGGGGTACCCCGTATAGAAGTCACTTTCAGCATCAATATAAACGGGATTTTAAAAGTCAGCGCCGTGGATCTTTCTTCCAAAAGCGCCAATGAAGTGGTTGTGTCTCATTCCGGGTTATTGAGCGAAGAGGATATAGAGAGGTTAAAAGAGGAAGCCGAAAAATTTAAGCAGTCGGATTTAGTGAAGAAGGAGTTGGTAAAGAAGAAGAATGATATATTGCGGCAGGCTTATGGTTTAAAGAAGCACCTCAGTAACCCGGCGGTAGGAGTGGAAACGGCCCGAGAGTGTAAAGTGTTGATCGAGAAGGCGGAAACAGGAGTGGATAAGGAAAGCGAAGAGGAGATGGATAAAATTTTAGTCGAACTGATGGACATGAACAGGGGATTGGAATTGTTAACCGGGGCTGAGGGGAAAAAATTCGAGGATAAAGGTTTGGTTGAAGAGCAGAGGTTCGATGTAGAGAAAGCAGTGAAAGAATCCGGCTTCCAGGAAGAGAGGATCCAGACTAAGAATATAGTGGCGGAGGTATTAGAATACGTTAGTTCCGTAGAGAAGCACTTAGGAGTATTGGATCTCGAGCGGGAAATCACAGATGACTGTCTCAATGCCATAAAGAGAGCCAGGAAGAGCATGGCAGCCGGGGATGTGGAGGAATTGGAGAAGGTTCATAAAGAGTTGAAGGGGATGGAATACAATTTATCTATAATAGCGGAGTTTCCCGATGACAAGAAGCTGAAGCCTAAGATGTCGGTTCCTGATTTTAGAACGCAGCGGATACCTTTAATGGTGCCCCCGCTCGGCGCAGAGAAAGCGCAGGATTTAGCGGCGGCGCCCCAGGGAATGCCGGAAGAGATCGGCAGCCCGCAAGAGGCCGCGAAACCGGTTGCTCCCGGAAACCCGCAAGATACCGCGAAACTACAAACTCCCGGGAAAGCAACCGGGACCGGAAAACCGGAAGAGGCGCCTACACCACCGGATACCGGGAAACCGCAAGCTCCCGGCAAGCAGGAAGAGACCGGGAAACCGGGCGGTAATTTTGATTTAGAGATGTACGATGATATCACTTTCAAGAAGGAGGACACGCGACCTTTCAAGTTTGTCAAGCCGAAGAAATAGTCCCGAGTCCGCAAAATCCAAATTACAAATCCCAAAGCCCGCGGCGCGGGCAAATTACAAAACCCAAACATAATCTCAAGATTTCTACGATTTTTTGCTGAGACTGAAAGCTGGCGCTGAGGCTGGCGCTATTCCACTCCAGACACAAAAGAATAATTCCAGGTAAAAGTTGACAAAATCCCGGAATCGTTTTACAATGCATTACGCAGGAGGTTATATGAATCAAACGCTCACCATAAGAATCCCGGACAGCATGAGGCAAGATAAGAAAGCCGCCGGAGCAAAATAAGAAAGCAATGACTATAAATAAAAAAGGTTTGTTTGTTTTTATTGTGATTCTATTTAAGATATTACAGCCTATTTCAGCTTTCGCTCAAGAAGAGAAAAGAATACTCATGCTTTCATCCGGCGCTAAACATGGATTCTATTATAGATCGGCTGTCGATATAATCGGTATTTGTGAGAAGGTTTTCGATTCTGTAGAAATAGTCAATATGATTACGACCGGATCACTTAAAAATTTAGACCACCTTAAAGATGGAATTGCCGATTTCGCCATTTTGCAGCGTGATGTAGCGCTGAGATACTATTATCATCCCCAAACTCCATTTAGAAATTTTGAAGTTGTAATGCCTTTGTTTCCCGAAGCACTGCAAATTTTCATCAATGGAAAACCCGGAATTATTGAATTCTCTGATTTTAAAAAGCGCATTGAAAGTGGAGAAATTAAAAGATTTTCTATCGGTGAACCCGAATCCGTATCTAACAAGACGGTACGCCTAATATTAAGTTTATTCGGCGTCGATAATGATAATGATTTTTTTGATGAACGCCCCTTTTCCGATTCGCTTGAAGATTTCAAAGTGGAGAGAGTTTTTGCATTGGGGCTAATGATTGGCTACCCTCTACCTCAATTTTTGTCTACAAAAAACGACAAAATTGGATTGGTATCTTTTGCTGAACCGGAGCTTCAGCATATTCTCTCTCATATAGGGCATCTTGATAAAATAAAATTCCCCGGAAATATCTATCCTTTTTTATCCGACTCTCAAATAATTAATTGCGTTGGAACATGGGCATTCCTGGTTTCTAAAACCGGCGTTATAGGTAGTATAACTGTGAAAAAAAATGAAACATTCGTTGGAAAAATAGTTTCTGAGATTCTCAAATCAAAAAACAACACACCTCTATATAGAACTTATGGAAAGGGAGGAGAATTTGAATCCAGAATAAGCGGTGGTAATCACATCGTTGAACCGAAATCTAAGAATTATTTATATTTTTTTAGAGGTTTACCGATTGTCGAGGAATTGGAATCGTGTTTCCCGGGAACAAGTTTTCCGGCTCATATTTATTTGTTATTAGTGTTTGCTTTTACAATACTGATATTATTCTTTTACAGGTATCATCAGAAAATAGATTATTATCGATATTGGGTTAGGTATAAACACTTTTTCTATTCCGGTATTTTTTTGATTGTCAGTTTCTTCATCCTTTCGCAGGTAATTATTATTATGGAAAATAATTTTTTCAGAAATTTTTCCGTTAAAAGCGCTATTGTTCATCTAAGTATCGTTGATGTCCAAATATGGCTTTTCACTTTCGTTTTAACCGGCTTCAACAATGCTATTTTTCCATTGAGTTTCGGAGGTCGGATCGCCGCATCAATCGCGGCTTATATCGGCTGGTTTGCGGCGATTCTTTCAATTGTCACTGAATTTATTTTTAACTACAATAAAAAAAAGAGGAAGTCAGGGATGAAAAAACAAAAACATACAGATCATATCGTTATCTGCGGATGGAATGAATCAGTTCCGCGCTTTATAAAAAAGTCCATTTCCGGATTGCAAACTTCATTTGTTAACAGAAAGAAAAAATTGGTGGTCATTTCGCCAAAAATTAAGGATTACCTGGAACATGATCTTACTTTGCAGAATTTTCATAATAGAAACGAACTCGAAATTATTAATGGTGAACCAAGAAATTTAAAATCGCTAGAATTCTCAAATATCGTATATGCAAAAACAGTTGTGCTTCTTGCCGACGACCTAACGATAGAGGCGGATGAGCGCACCCTTCTCCGAGCTTTAGCCATTTCAAAGTACACAAGACAGGTTACACATCGCAACATTGATTCCATTTATATAATTGCCGAAATCAATCACCCGGAATTCAGGGAATCCCTTCTGGAAGCTGATGTGAACGAAGTTATATGTTCCTCGGAGATGACAGAGAACCTGGTGATAGAAAGCATGTTCAACCACGGTGTCGCCAATGTGATTAACAACTTACTCTCTTATAATGAAAGAAATGAAATTTACATCATTGATATTAAAGAATGCCCTTTTTTGGCTGATAAGCATTTTGATGGACTATTGGTTTTTTTGCGGAAATATGGGATGCAACTACTCGGTATTAAAATAAATTTTTTTGATAAACAGGGATTACAAATTATAGATAGAAAAGAGATTGAAAAAAGGCTTAAGGCGATAGGGTTGCTAAAAGAAGATATAATAAATCCTGTCTGCGATGAAGAGAACCATTACAAAACCTCAATTCATGATCATTTGCTTGTTCTTGCTCTCGACGAAAATGTTATTAAACAGTTTAAGAAAAATCATTGAATATTATTGGAAGCGTGTCTTCGTAGCAGGAAGGAATCGGGGTCGCGTCTTAACATTTGACATTCCAGGTTGAATTGTCAGTCGTTTTTTGTCGGAGCTGGGGCTTGCTGCCGGCGCTAATTGTGAGCGCAACGAACCGAGCCCTAAACAGCCTTCGGTTTTCGGTATTCAGATTTCGGCATTCCATAAACCGGGTAGAGGTTCCACAAATGAAGAAAGAACCAAAATAAATTCCCTGCATTTCCTATTGACAAATAAAATACATGAAACCACGAAGTAAGAAGAATGACGAAAAGACCGGATTACAGCCGGTTACCTTTAAAAAGCAGTGAGAAGTGGTATATCAATATATTGGTATCAATCAAGTATCAATCCGGCGGGTCCGCGCGGTTCCATTCGTCTCTCAAATTCCTGATCTCTTCTTCTAAATTCAGCCCCGAATTTTTATATATCCTACGGTATTTATCCGGGTCAAATCCGGCATCTTCCGTCTCGATAGATGAACGTATCTTTGCCCACTCTTTATAGTACCCATCCCCTCTCTTGCTCCTTTCCTGCTCAGTTTTTTTGTTTCCCATTCATTGTTTGACACTACCAGAGACTTTGCACATGGTCATATCCAGGTATGAGTATCGAGCAGGTATTTCATGAGCACGCTTCCCACATTTCTTCGCCTAAAGGGGAGATGATGTCCTTCTCGAAAACAAGAGTATCAGCCAGTTTACCCGGCTTAGGAGTGGCATTCAAGTCACGATAGGGAATTACCCGGGCTAACGGCTTGCCCCTTTTTGTTATTACTATATTTTCTTTTGTTTTGGCCATTTGTGCTAATATTTCCACTGCGTGGGCCTTGAATTGACTTATTCCCATCGCTTTCATTTCAGGAACCTCCTTTTTTTGTTTCCGAAATAAATATATACTATTAGCATTAATTTTTCAACTCTTTTTCCAGGAATTATAAAAATTCATGCTCCTTTTTTCTTCCCTTTTTTTTTAATAATATTCTGGCCTGTCCCCTTCCTTGCTCCCGCGCTGGCTGCCCCCTTCGTGGTAAAATTAGCAACTCAGCATTCAGCCTTAGCCTGGGGATTACTTACCAAATGACATTAACTCCTTCATATTTCTTGATGAGCGAGTCATATGTAATTATCGGTAAATTTTCTACTAATGCTTGTGAAACCAGCAATCTATCAAAGGGGTCTTTGTGAAAAAGTGGTAGATTTAAAATATTTAAGGTATGTTCAACCGTTATAGGCAGGATTTTAATTTCGCTTTCTTTTATTTGTTCTAAAATAAGACTATCCGGATTTTCGGACAAATCAAGTTTGTTTACCTGGTGTTTAATAACAATCTCCCAACAGCTTACAGGTGAAAGAAAGATGTCGTTAGCCTTACTTTCAATTATTTGACGCGCTTTTGGAGATAATTTTTCAGGAGCTGTAATAACCCAAAGGAAGACATGGGTGTCGATAAGGACTTTCATTTATAGAATTCCCGAAGAATGTCATCGGGTAAAGGGTCATTAAAATCATCACTAATTTTGATTTTCCCCCGTGCCTGTCCTAATTTTCTTTTCCCGGTAGTTTTTTTGTTTTTCGATTGTCCCTGTGCTTTAGTATCATCATATGTATTAGAAATATCGATCAATTCAATAGTTTCGACTTCCCGGCAGGATTCTACCAACCTGGAGAATTCCGCCAGGGGAATGGTCACTGATTGCCGGTCTTGTTGTTTATGTATTGTCAGCATCAACGGCTCCTTGGAATATATTGACCGGTGAGGGGGCCGGTCTTTCTCATTCAAACCTCATTATTTATAATATACCCGGTGATTCTATTTGTCAACTTTTTTTTCTTTTTTTTTGGCGAAACAGTTATTATAATATTCTGGCCTGTCCCCTAAAATAAATTTCCCGGATTTCCTATTGACAAAGAAAAAGAATTATACTATATACTTATACATGGTAAATGTAACCGAAGAAAAATTTTTGGCTTCGCCTAAAGAATTGGTGGCCCAGGTACAGTCGGCTAACGAGATATTGAATGTGATTTCCGGGGATGGCGGGTACGTGATCATCGATTCCAACGAGTGGCGAAATATCTACGAGACTATCTATTTGAACAATATTAAGGGTATGAGCGAGTCCATCATTAAAGCTTCTAAAGAACCCTTAGCGGACGCCACCCCCCTCGATGAACTGGATTGGTAGTGTACGAAATAGTCCTCTCTAAACAAGCGGTAAAGGATTCTAAATAAATCTCCAGGGCAGGCCTAAAAAATAACGTCTTGCGTATGCTGGAAATTTTAAAAGAAAATCCTTTCCGGTCGCCTCCGCAATATGAAAAATTGGTGGGTAACTTAAGCGGTTTTTATTCGAGACGAATTAATATCCAACATCGACTGGTTTATGAAGTTTTCGAGGAAAATAAGATCGTTAGGATATTGAAAATGTGGTCCCATTACGAATAGATGTGCCCCCCTGCCGGGGGCAAAACTTTTGTAAAAGTTTGATCAAAACTTCTGATGAGCGATACGATTTCTACACAATAATCGGCCACTGTTGGCTCCTGCCGCGAAGCGGCTTATTGGCTGGGTGCGGCGCACCCCCTGTAGATTTCGCGAACGCCCGTTTGCTGGGGCTGAAAGCTGGAGGTGGTGTTGTTTCCGCCACAGACGGACACGGTCGAAAAAAGTTATATGCGGATATATTTTTTCCCTGATTTCTTTTTGCTTTTCTATTGACTTTTCCTTTCTATTTTGTTAAAAATAGTTATTCTTGGCTTAGCTTATCGATAATGGATCGCTAAGGTAAGACAGGGAAGGTTAAAATGAAAGTAACAACAGGGAAGCTTAGTTTTTATGAACAGTGCTTTTATCTACTTTTACGCAGGGTCTTCACCAGTTTATTATACCTGGAACTCGCCCTAAAAGAGCAAAAGGGGGGAGGGCAAGTAGTTTAATCAAGAATGTTTAAGATAAAGGGTTTTAAGAGTTTTTCCCCAAAAACTCTTGACAATACGACTTGTACAATAAGGAGTAAAATATGAAAGATTATGCGTTTTTGTTCCCGGGCCAGGGCTCCCAGGCCGTGGGTATGGGAAAAGACCTGTTCGAAAGAACTGACTTCGGTAAAAAAACTTTTAAAATGGCAGACGAAATATTAGGCTATTCCCTTTCTAAAATTTGTTTCCAGGGGCCTGTAGAAGAACTACAATTAACGGGTAATACACAGCCTGCCCTGCTAACCGTTTCGTATATCCTCTACCACCTATTGGACAAAGAACCGGCTGTGGCGGCGGGTCACAGTTTGGGCGAATACTCGGCTTTAGTGGCGGCGGGAAGCTTGAAGTACGAAGATGCGGTGCTGCTGGTGCATAAAAGAGGCAAGTATATGCAGGAGGCGGTGCCGGTGGGAAAAGGCGCTATGGCTGCCATTATGGGCGCGGATATTGAAGAAATCAAAGCGGTTATAGCAAAGATAGACGGCGCGGATATCGCCAACCGAAACGGTTCCACCCAGGTGGTGATTTCGGGTGAGAAAAGCGCGGTAGAAGATGCGGCGGCTAAAATTACCGCCAAAAAAACAAAATTCCTGCCTGTTTCTGCTCCTTTTCATTCGCAGTTGATGCGCCCGGCGCAGGAGAAACTGGCGGTAGACTTAGATAATACCGGGTTTGCCGATTTGAAATACCCGGTAGTAAACAACATCGCCGCGGCGGAGATGACTACGGGCGCCGAAGCCCGGGAAGCATTAAAAAAACAGGTGACCGGTTCGGTGCTGTGGCATGATACCATGGTGAAGCTCTTAAAAGAGAAAAAAATAAGCAAGTTTGCGGAGATCGGCACCGGCAAAGTACTCAGCGGATTAGCCAAAAGAGCAGCCAAAGAGTTCGATGTTGTACCGGAAATCCTCACCATCCGGGATTTTGAAGCCCTAAAAAAGTTATAAAACCGGCAGCCTATTCCCTACGAAGGGTGCGCCGCACCCAACATTTTGCCTCCGGCGGCCTTGCCGGG
>JAGLSW010001141.1 GCA_023135565.1 Candidatus Aminicenantota bacterium
TGCCGCGAAGCGGCTTATCGCCCCCCCACGCGCGTGGGGCCGCCGGAGGCAAGTAATTTCGTGTTAGACAGCCTGCCGGTGGAAGCCTTTGCCCTGGTCCGGGAAGCGGCCTCCCGTGTGCTTTCCATGCGACCTTATGACGTGCAGGTCATCGCCGCCGCCGCCATCCACCAGGGCAAGCTGGCCCAAATGCAGACCGGCGAAGGTAAAACCCTGGCTGCCGTGCTGCCCGTATTTTTGAACGCTCTACAGGGAAAAGGGGTGCATGTGCTGACAGCCAACGACTACCTGGCCCAACGCGACTCGGAATGGATGGGTCCGGTTTACGATTTCTTCGGTTTAACAGCCGATTATATCAGGGAAGGGATGCCCCCTACCCGCAGGAGAAAAGCTTACCGGGCCGATATTACCTACCTGACCGCCAAAGAAGCTGGTTTCGATTTCCTGCGCGATCAACTCTGTTTCAACCCGGAGGAACTAACCCACCGTCCTTTTCACTATGCTATCGTAGACGAAGCGGACTTTATCATGATCGACGAGGCCAGGGTGCCTTTAGTCATTGCCGGGGATGCGCCTAATCCCGGCACCCACCCGGCGCTTATGGCCGGGATTGTCCGTACTTTAAAGCCGGGCGAAGACTACGAAACCGACGAGAACCTGCGCAGCATCCACCTGACGGAAAAAGGCTTAGACCGGGCGGAAGTTAGGCTGGGCCGCGGCGATCTCCATAATCCCGGGAACCTCTTATTGTACAGTTCGCTTAACGTGGCGCTCCATGCCGAAGTGCTGCTGCACCGCGATATAGATTACATCGTGCGGGACGGCAAAATAGAATTGGTGGACGAGTTCACCGGACGGGTGGCGGACAAACGGCGCTGGCCCCACGGCATCCAGACCGCGGTGGAAGCCAAAGAAGGAGTGGAACAGCAGCCCGAAGGGCTTATCTATGGTTCCATTACCTTACAGCATTTCTTGAAACTCTATCCCAAACTGGCGGGCATGACAGCCACAGCCGCGCCCGCCGCCGAAGAATTCAAAACTTTCTACGGTCTCGATGTGGTGGTCATTCCACCCAATAAACCCTGCATTCGCGTAGATGAACCGGATATTATTTTTAACCGCAAAGCAGCCAAACAGCGGGCTTTAGTGGAGGAAATAACCCGCGTCCACAGGACGGGCCGCCCCATTTTAGTAGGCACTGCCAGCGTTGCCGAGTCGGAAGAACTGGCCCGTTCCCTGCAAGAAGACCGTGTCCCCTGCCGGGTGCTCAATGCCAAAAACAACGATGTCGAAGCAAAGATCATCGCAGGGGCCGGGGCTTACAAAGCAGTCACCATCTCTACCAACATGGCGGGCCGGGGCACCGACATCTGCTTAGGCGGTGAGAAAGAAGAGGAGCGGCAGCGAGTGAAGGCTTTAGGCGGTCTTTATGTAATCGGCACCAACCGCCACGAAAGCCGCCGCATCGACAACCAACTGCGGGGCAGATCGGGCCGCCAGGGTGATCCCGGTTCTTCGCGGTTTTTTATCAGTTTAGAAGACGATTTGATGGAACGTTACAATCTCAGGGAACTGCTGCCGGTAACGTACTTCACCCGCGGCAGCGAAGCGCCGGTTACAGACCCGGTGGTGGGCCGGGAAATCGCCCGCGCCCAACGTATCATCGAAGGCCAGAATTTCGACATTCGCAGGACGCTGCACAACTACGCCCTGACTATAGAATTGCAGCGCCGGTTGGTGCAGCGGCGCAGGCGGGACGTCCTGTCGGGCAATGGCGGGCTTTCCCTGTTGGAAGAGGAAGCCGGGGAACGATATGAAAAACTGTGCGCCGGTTTTGGCAGAAAATTAGTGAACGCAGTGGAACGGCAAATCACCCTGTACCATACCGACCGCGGTTGGAGCGAATATTTAGCGCAGGCGGCGGATATTCGCGAAGGGATTCACCTGCAGCGTTTCGGTGGCAAAAGTCCCTGGGTGGAATACCAAAAAGATATGGATCAGGCATTTTTTGCCATGCAAGAGCAGGTGGAAGAAAAAATCGTCCAAACTTTCAAAAGGGTAAAAGTCACCAAAGCAGGCATCGACGCGGATAAAGAGGGGCTGCGCGGGCCTTCTTCCACCTGGACGTACCTGATCAACGACAATCCTTTTTCCAATTTAGGTCTGGACCTGATTGCCGGCCGGAACATCGGTTTTTCCGCCGGGGCAGGGATATTGGCCGCCTACTATTTGCCTGTCACTTTATTTTTAGTCCTCTCCCGCTCCCTAAAAAAACTCTTCAAGAGGGGGGCGCCCCCAACCTCTTAGCCTCCGGCGGCC
>JAGLSW010001142.1 GCA_023135565.1 Candidatus Aminicenantota bacterium
GGCGATTTTTCAAAAAAGCCCCCTGTCCGCCGGAGGCAAAAAAACATACAATATCGGCCAGGGTGCGGCACACCCGCCCTCTGAGAACCACACCGCTCAATCCTCATCGATCACTCCTCAGCAATCACCCCTCACTCTTTATAGAACGGGCGACCTGGCCCGCTGGCTGCCCGAAGGCAAAGTGGAATTTTTGGGTAGGATAGACCACCAGGTTAAGATAAGAGGTTTCAGGATAGAGTTAGGCGAGATCGAGAGCCGGTTATCGAAGTATAAAGAAATCAAAGAAGCGGTGGTCATCGATCGGTTGGATGAAAAAGGCGATAAATATCTTTGTGCCTATTACACATTGGCGGAGCCATCCGGCGAAGCCCCGGAAAGCAGCGATCTACGCCGGTTTTTATCTGAAAGCCTGCCTGACTATATGGTGCCCGCTCAATTTGTACAATTGGATAAGTTACCTCTAAATCCCAGCGGCAAAATAGACCGCGGCGAACTCCCTGAACCCGGCTTCGGGGAAAACGTCAGCGAATATGCCGCGCCTACCAACGAAGTCGAAGAGACCCTGGCCGGGATCTGGTCCGAGGTTTTGGGCATAGGCCATGAGAAAATCGGTATAGACAACAACTTTTTCGAAATCGGCGGCGATTCGATAAAAGTGATCCAGATATCGGCCAAACTACGCAAGCACGGCATGAAATTAGAGAGCGGCGACCTTTTTGCCAATCCCACCATCAGGCAGTTGGGTACGCAGGTCAAACCTTTAGAGCGGAAAATAGACCAGGAACCCATAACCGGCGAATTGCCCTTGACTCCCGTGCAGGAGTGGTTTTTCCAGGAGAATATGACAGACAAGCACCATTATAACCAGGCAGTAATGCTCTATTCGAAAGAAGGCTTTGTAGAAGAAGCGGTTAGAGGAGTGTTTGCTAAGATCCAGGAGCATCATGACGCCCTGCGTATCACTTTTCGAGAGGAAAACGGCAGAGTTATCCAGGAAAACAACGACCTCGATTTTCCCCTGGCGCTCTATGTAGAAGATTTCCGCGGCAAAAGAGACAGGAAGGCAGCCCTCGAAGAGCTGCAGGTAAGAGTGAACGAAATCCAGGCCGGTATCGACCTGGAAGAAGGGCCGTTAATGAAACTCGGTTTGTTCCATATGGATGATGGCGACCGTTTATTGATCGTGATCCACCACCTGTTGGTAGACGGCATTTCCTGGCGCATACTTTTTGAAGACATAGAAACCCTGTACCGGCAGTATCGAGACGGCAAACCTTTTGCTTTGCCCCTAAAAACCGATTCTTTCCAGTATTGGGCCGGTCGCTTGAGACAATATGCCGGCAGTAAAGCTTTCTTAGCCGAACAGGAATCCTATTGGGCAAAAATAGATGCCGCTGAAGCGGAGCAAATAGAAACAGATTTCGACGGCAGTAATTTTAGAAATGACAGCGCCCAGTTAAGTTTTCGCCTGAACGAAGAGGAGACGGAGCAGTTGTTAACCGAAGTGAACCGGGCATTTGGCACGGAAATTAACGATATACTGTTAACCGCCTTAGGTTTAGGTCTGCGGGAGAGCTTCGGTAAAGATCGCTTCCCGGTTTCCTTAGAAGGTCACGGCCGGGAAGGTTTTCTTAAGGACATGGATGTAAATCGCACGATAGGTTGGTTTACCTGCGTCTACCCGGTAATCATCGCAGTGCCTGCAAAGGCCGGTGAAACAGCGGCGGAAAGTCTTTCCCGTCACATAAAAGAAGTAAAAGAGAGTTTGCACCGGGTGCCGACCCGCGGCGTAGGTTACGGCTTATTGAAGTATATGACCGGCGCGGAAAACAAAAAAGAGATAGAATTCAAACTTAAACCCGGCATCGGGTTTAATTATTTGGGTCAATTCGATGCCGACGTGGAGCAGAAATCTTTCGGTTTTGCGGAGGAATCCAGCGGCAGGAACCGGGGGCCGGTGGGTGAAAGGGAGCTCCTACTGGATATCAACGGGATGATAGCCGCCAGGCGGCTGCGTCTCTCACTTTCTTACAGCAGGGAGCAGTTCAAAGAGGAAACCCTAAAAAAGTTAATGGACAATTATAAAAAGGCGCTGACAGGCATTATCTCTTTTTGCGTAGGCAGGGAAGAGAAAGAGTCGACCCCCAGTGATTTCGATTATAAAGACCTATCACTTGAGGATTTAGAGGACGTATTCGAATAAGGAGACGCTGTATGCTTAGAAAAGAAAATATCGAGAACATTTACACTTTATCGCCAATGCAGGAGGGCATGTTTTTTCATGCCCTCTATGACAAATCATCTTTTGCTTATTTCGAGCAAATCTCCTATCATCTCCATGGAGACCTGGATATGGACTTTGTTAAGAGAAGTTTGAATGAATTGTTCAAACGTTACGATATCTTGAGGACGGTTTTTGTACGGAAAAAGGCCGATAAAGTTCTTCAAGTGGTATTAAAAGAGCGGGAAATCGATTTTTTATATGAAGACATAGCGACGGCAGCGGATAGGGAAAAATATTTAAGAGATTTCAAAGAGCAGGATAAGAGAAATTCCTTTGATTTAAGCAAAGATGTGTTAATGCGGGTGGGCATCGTTAAGACCGGGGCCCGGGAGTATGAATTCATCTGGAGTCACCACCACATATTAATGGATGGTTGGTGCATGGGAATATTAATCTCTGAATTTTTTGAGATTTATTCCGCCTGCCTGGGAAATAGACCTGATAGATTACCGCCTGTGGCCCCCTATCGAAACTACATAAAATGGTTGGAAAACCAGGATAAGGAAAAGTCGAAAAACTACTGGGCGGATTATTTATCCGGTTATGAATCGGCTGCCGGCGTACCCGGCAAAAGAGGAGCCGGGAGCGCGGCAGAGGGTTTTAAGAATGAAAAAGTGACCTTAAAGTTGACCAAGGAGGAGAGCGAACTTTTGCACCGGCTGGCCGCAAAGAACCAGGTCACCCTGAACACGATTATTCAAACGGCCTGGGCTTTTATTTTGAGCAAATACAACCGCACCCTGGATGTGGTTTTCGGGTCTGTGGTTTCAGGCCGGCCCCCGGAGATAGATAATGTAGACATGATGGTGGGATTATTTATCAATACCGTCCCGGTGCGTATTCGTATCGACGAAGAGAAGAAGTTCAGCGCGCTTTTACAGGAAGTGCAAAAAGAAGCTGTAGAGAGCGAGCCGCACCATTATTATGCATTAGCCGATATCCAGGCTCTGAGTGAATTAAAACAAAATTTACTGGAACATATTATCGTATTCCAGAACTACCCGGTTGCCGACCGGATAGAAGGCGCTGCCCCCGGGAATGGAGAGGAGCAGGAAGGACTGAGATTAAGGGCATCCAATGTGGAGTCCTTTGAACAGACCAATTATGATTTTTTAGTAGTGGTGAATGCCGGGGAGCGGTTGTCGATAGTTTTCGATTATAACGGTTATGTATACGAAAAAGAGTTATTAGAGAGGGTTTCTGTTTATTTTAAGCGTGCGCTCGTCCAGGTCGCGGAAAATGAAGAAATCAATATAGAAGATATAGTTTTATTATCTGATGAAGAGAGAAAACAAGTGTTGTTCGATTTTAACGACACAGCCGCCGGCTATCCCGGAGATAAAACGCTGCACCGCTTGTTCGAGGAGCAAGTGGAAAGAACCCCGGACAATATCGCCGTTCATTTAGCATCGACCGGAGAATCGTCCGGGCAGTCCGGGCCGGATGGGATGCGTACATCTCTCAGCTATGGCGATTTGGACGAAGAGGCCGGTATCCTGGCTTCCCTGTTAATCGAAAAAGGCGTACAGCCCGATAACATAGTAGCTTTAATGATAGAAAAATCCCTGGAGATGGCTGTAGGTATCCTGGGTATTTTGAAATCCGGGGGCGCTTATTTGCCTATGGGCCCTGCATATCCCCGGGAGAGGAAAGAATATATCCTGGCGGACAGTGCCGTAAAGATACTGCTTACCACTCGCGGTTTAGTGAAAGATGTCGAGGAGTGGAGCAATTTAGGGGTTGAAACAGTATTTATAGAAGCCCAGGTTAAAGATGAGTTTAAAACTAAGGATAAGACTAAGGATAAGGGTGAAGCTAAACTTAAGACAAATGTAAGAGGTTCCTCCAGGGCAGCCTCGCCCCCGGCATACCGTGGAAACCCTGAGAACCTTGCTTACGTTATCTACACCTCCGGTACTACCGGACGTCCCAAAGGAGTGACGCTGGAACACAAAGGAGTGGTTAATTTTATATGCTGGCGGATAAATGAATATAAATTCGACGGCAGTAATATTACTTTGCAATCCTTTTCATATACTTTTGACGGTTTCGGCAGCAGCTTTTATTCTTCTTTGTTATCCGCCGGGACTCTCGTATTGGTTCCCGACGCAAAGGAAACCGATTTCTTCTATATTAAAAATGTAATAAAAACTGCGGGTATAACCGACACAGCCATGGTCCCCGCAATGTATGATGCACTGCTGGAAAGCGATGCCGGCAGCGACCTGAACAGTCTTAAGTGGGTAACCCTGGCCGGGGAAGAAGCGAATGAAAACCTGATAAATAAAAGCAAAGGCAAATATCCCCAACTAATGGTTTATAACGAATTCGGCCCCACTGAAACCTCTATCGGGGCTACCTTTTACCGGGATTATATGGTAAGCGGCAGCACCTCCGTCATCGGTAAACCGAATTCCAATATGCAGTTATATATTCTCGATAATTCGGGCAATCCCCTCCCGCCGGGAATTCCCGGTGAACTGGTTATCGCCGGTGTCGGTGTTGCCAGGGGCTATTTAAATAGCCCCGGCTTAACAGCAGGGAAGTTCGTGTCCCGCAGCGATCTCCATCGCTTGAATAGGTCTTATAAGTCCGTTAGTTCAAATATTCCCGGGAAATTATACAAAACCGGGGATTTAGCCTGTTGGCTGCCTGACGGCAATGTGAAATTTTGGGGGCGCATCGACACGCAAGTTAAAATCAGGGGATTCAGGATCGAACTGCAGGAAATAGAAAACAGTTTGTTAAAACATGAAAGCATAAAGAGTGCCGTGACCCTGGCAGTAGAAAATGAAACCGGGAACAATGCCTTATGCGCCTATATCGTAAGCAGTGCCGGTAAAAATATTCCCGGTTCCCCGGAACTACGGCGCTATTTATCAAAAACGCTGCCCGATTATATGATCCCCGCCTATTTTGTTTCCATAGAAGAAATCCCCCTTACTGCCAATGGGAAAATCGACCGCAGGGCATTACCGCGTCCAGGCATTCCTGCTGCCGGGGAATACACAGCGCCCACCGGTGAAATTGAAACTAAACTGGCGCTAACCTACTCGCAGGTGTTGAACCTGGAGTACGAGAAAATCAGTATCGACGCGGGATTTTTTGAATTAGGCGGCCATTCCTTAAGTGCCATCACCCTGGTAAACCGTATGCACAAAGAGTTGGAAGTTAAAATAGAAGT
>JAGLSW010001143.1 GCA_023135565.1 Candidatus Aminicenantota bacterium
ATCCGCAGCACTCGCGTCGTATATAAACCACATCCTCCAATAAATGCCCGGGGACGAATAAATTTACGATTAAAACTCTTCTGAATATCGGCAATAAATGAATGACTCCCTACAGCCAAACCTTCTGAAATATTCCTGACCCGGAAACGAAACTTATCTTCTATCCCGATCCTGCCATGAGAACTTACAACATCATCTACCAGCGTAGGTGCAGTCACTGCCTCCCCCTCTTTCTCTAAACCACCGGAGAGATAAACAAACTTACGATAACGATAAAGGCTTTTCGTAACTATGCGTTTGCCGGATGACTCTGATTGAGAAAAACCTCCGATATTATCATCCAATATATAAAGTAAAGTCAATAATTTTTTTGAACGGCCCGGATTTCTCACCCGCATACCCAGGCTGCACCAACGGTAGTCTTCCGGGCGTTCCACGATTCCCGCCCTTACCGGGTTCAGATCGATATAAGCACTGCAGGCCAACTGCGCTTCGTCCTTATCCACAATCACCCCTTTAAACCGGTCACTCCATAAATAACCTTTACGATCGTATTTTTTATTATACCAGCGGCTGAACGTCTGCTTTAATTCCTGCACAAAACAGGAGATAGAACCCAGACGCCTGCGTAAACGTTCCACGCCTCCATCATCGTCCGGGATCAAACTGCCGTCCGATTCAAACGCCCCAGCAGGTGGATCCGCATTTTTTCCGTACATCGACCTGTAACGTTGATAAAGCTCTTTTTTCGACGCTTTCCCTGCTTCTAACTCCAAACCGGTAGCAAGAATGTGGAAATGATTTCCCATTATGCAAAATGCGTGAATAGCAACAAAAAATCCGGATGCTAAGCGTTCCAGCAGTTTCAGGAAATATTCTTTTTCTTCCTCATGCAGGATGATTTCTGCGCCTACTATGCGGGATATCAAATGAAAAGAACCCACTTCTTGTGAAACCCATGCTCTTCTTGGTCTCGGCATAACAAACCTCCGAATGTAAATTAATTGCCAGGTATGTTATGTTTTCTCTCTTCCTGAACGTTTTTAAACGTCCTGTTCCGGACGGCTTTTGCCGTCTTGTTTTTATTGTTGGAAGTATATTCTTTCTTCCCGACAAGAGTAAATATTACGAAAATCGAAACAAAATGTCAAGTATAGTTTTTAAAAATTTTATTTTTCTCCCCGATTCCGATTCCGATTTCTTGCCTGTCCCCTTTCCTGGTTCCTGAGGTTCCTGATTGATGGGGTGGTGATTAGGTAACCTTTCCTGGGGAATATAAAGTAAAGGATTTGTTGGGCACTATTACCGGGGATAAGGCCGCCACCGAAGATGAGATATTGAAACTGTTAAAAAAGATCGCTACCGAAAAAGATACCAAAGAGAGCCTGACTAAAAAGTTGAACGACAGCTTTATTTTGAGTCCCAATATATTGGGCGTGGGCATCAATCTGAATAAAATTTTCGATAACTTCCTGTCGGGCAAAAAAAACAAAAAAAGTTAAGCGACGCAGGTCCCTGCCGGGGGCCAAACT
>JAGLSW010001144.1 GCA_023135565.1 Candidatus Aminicenantota bacterium
GCAGGGCCGCCGGAGGCGAGAAAAATTATTGTTTGCCCGACAGACGAGGCTTGAATAACGCCGCCGGTGTGTCCGCAGTCCATGAGGGTCTTGACAAATGAAGCTGATTGCAATAAGATAGGTTTATGACAGGAAAAACGATTAAGGCACAGGATAAGCAGTTTCGTAAACCGGAACGCAATTTCGAGAAAAAAGGAGTGGTAAACCCGCGTACTTCCTATTATGTTCTTTTAGAAAACGTAGTCAACTCCGATAAGCAGGACATGAAGACCATGGTGGATTTAGGGCGTTATTTTTCCATATTTGCCCCCAGGCAGAGTGGGAAATCCACCTTTTTAGAACAAATTTGCAGTGAATTGCACCGGGACCCCACTTATGCGGTTATATTGTTATCTTTCCAGAACCTGAAAAATGTTGATAAAAGAGAATTTTATAAGGAGATAGAAAAAGTCCTTTATGCTCGATTAAAAAACAGGCTTAGAGAAGTCAATTGCAAAAAATGCGCAGTTGTGGAGTCTTTTTTAGAGAATCATCATCTAAAAGATCATCTTTCTTTTATGCATTTGTTCGAAGAGTTAAACCGCATCATCGAGTTTAAAAAGATTACTGTTTTTATCGACGAGTTCGACGGTATTCCTTTGAGTGAATTAGAGAATTTTTTGACAACCTTAAGGGAATTATATATGAAGTGCAAAAAAGTAGAGCAAAAGGCCCTCTATTCCGTCGGCTTGATCGGTATCAGGAATGTAACCAAACTTATCGTAAGCGGCAAATCGCCTTTCAACATCGCCGACCAGGTGGATATGCCGCCTTTTTCTTTAAAGAATGTCCGCGATCTTTATGCGCAGTATACGGCGGAGACGAACCAACCTTTCACGGAGGAAGCGGTAAAAAGAGTACACCGGGAAAGCGCCGGTCAGCCCTGGTTGGTGAACCGGTTGGGAACCATCCTCACCGTGGATATAAAACCCGGCACCCCGAAACCCATAGAAGAGAGCGATGTAGAGGAGGCCATCAGGGTGCTCTTGTTGGAAAGAAACGACCATTTCGACAATCTTTATGAAAAAGCCAAACTATATAAAGAGACCTTTGTTAAAATCGTTTTCGATCATGTCAAATATAATCCTGACGATGAAGACCAGACCTGGTTGGAACAGTACGGGCTGATAAAGAAAAAAGACAGGAAAGCAGTAGTGGCCAATAATATTTACAAAGAGAGGTATCTCGAAACGTTTTTCCACGAAACCCGGGTGCCGGAGGAGCTTTCCGCGGCAGCCTATTCTTTACCTGACGGCAGTTTAGACATGGAGAACATTCTCCTTGATTTTGAGCAGTATATTGCGCAAATCGGGGTAAGGGCGTTTTACCGGGAGAAGAAACCTTATGAAAAAACCGGGCAATTTTTGTTGACCGCCTGGCTGTATCAATTTGTGAGAAGAGGGGCGGGCGAGCTTCGTTATGAAGTGCCCGGCGGTTTTGGCAGGATGGATATCCTATTGAGTTACCGGGGGCGGAAATATATCATAGAGACGAAAGTGAATCGTCAAAACCTGTCCCGTACGCTTGAAAAAGGGATTGCGCAGGTGGCGGAAAAGTACCTGACCGCAGAATCTGTGCGGGAAGGGTTCCTGGTTATTTTCGACACGAAGACGCTGTTGGGTGAGGGATGCGAACCCCGCTGTCACCGGCACGGGGATAAAAAGATAACCGCTTTTGTTATCGGCATCGGGCGCAGTGAGACCCGCGGCGCGGGCAGGGTATAAGCCGCTTCGCGGGCAGCCTGCCATAGGCTTTTCTCAGGCTAAAGAACGTATCGCTCATGAAAAGTTTTGATCAAACTTTT
>JAGLSW010001145.1 GCA_023135565.1 Candidatus Aminicenantota bacterium
CTGCTGCCAAAGCGCCTCAGCCCCCACCGGGCCTGACGCCTCCCACTGCGAAGCCGGGAGCGCCGCAAGCCGGGCCGCCTGCTGCTGCCAAAGCGCCTGCGCCCCCACCGGGTCTGACGCCCCCGGGAGCCAAACCGGCCCCCCCGCAAGCCGGGCCACCTGCTGCTTTCAAAGCGCCTGCGCCCCCGCTGGGCCTGACGCCCCCCACAGCCAAGCCGGGAGCACCGCAAGCATTCCCCTCAGCGGGTGCGGAAGAGCCTCTTTCTCTTTCGGAACCCGTAAAACCGCTCTCTCTTACCCGGGAAGCCAACCTGCCGGTAAAGACCATCCCACCTGCCCCGATATCTACCCCTTCTCCGCCCAAAGCTGCGCCTCCGGCAGCGAAAAAAGCTTCTCTGACTGCTGAAAAGCCCCCCGCGGCTCAGCCGGCACCCCCTAAAGCCGGACCACCTCCTACTGCTCCCAAACCGCCCTCTCCCACAGCGGAAGCCCCGCCGGCACCTATCGATGAGATTCCCACTATAGAAGGGGAAGAACCTCTCTCTCTCCTGGAACCCCTCAAACCGCGGGCACCGCAAAAAAGGATTTTTTCACCAAGGGCAATTCCGACTCCCGAGGAACCGCCACCACCCCTGGCGGGAGCCCCGCCAACCCCTGGTGATGAATCCGCCCAACAACCGAAACCTGTTTTAGAGGTTATTCATGCGCAGGACTATTTCGCACCGGTTGAGTTACAACCACCCCCGGAAGCACCGGAAGAAGAAACTGTCCCGCTAACCCGTGAACCCGATGAATCGCTCGAATTCCCGGTAGAGATAGACCTTCCCGTGGAGAAGATACCTTCCTTACCCCCCGACCTTCCCGGCGAGAAAATCTCTTCCTCACCCCCGGACACTTTTCCGCCGGTAAAAGAACCGGAACCCGCCCCGGAATCTATTGCGCCCTTAGAACCTCTAAACGCTGCCTCTCACCCGAAGGAGATGCCCTTTTCACCCAAAAAAATTCCTGTAAAACCCACCATAGAACTGCGCGAACCTGTAATCAAACCTGAATCCCCCATCAAACGTTATATTCCATGGATTGTGATTGGCGGGGTTATTATTTTGATAGCAATCGTCATCTTTAAATCCGGCGGCAGCAGTGAAACGGAAGACTTCCCGGTCCGGCAGCCGGTAGTTACAAGACAGGGTCCGGCACAGCAGCCCGCGGTAATCAAAATCGAAGCCAGGGAATTAGAAACCTTTGACGACCCCCAGGGATATTACAGCCTATCCATGCCTGCCGGGTACAGGAAAGCGGAAGAGACTTCATGGGAGCTCAGTAAGATTAGTTTTTCTTACCCGGACAAAACTACGATTTCTATAGAAGCCCGGCCTTTGAAAGAAGAGGAATGGGACGCGGAAAAAGTAATGGGCCAGAAAGTGGCGGACATCAAGAATGGTCAGGCCGGAACGCTGTCCTTGTACCAGGTGGCAAACCAAAAAATCGTACACTTTGCCGATGCGCGGGGATATAAGTTGATGTTGGAGAAAACTGGTATTTCAGGTTATTATTACTTCCTGGTTAATTCCAGTAAGATTTCGGTAGGAGTGACCGTTATTTGTGAAGGAAGTGAACGCCAGAACCGGCTCGATTACCTGACCGAGAACATAGAAAACAGCCTGGAAATATATTAAGAACCCGGTTCGCTTCGTTCATAATTGAAAAATATAACCATTTATGATGAACGGTGGAAAATTTAAAGATGTAACGGCGTAAAAATTTACCAAAGGTGACTATCATGAAAAGAAGAGATTTTTTAAAAAAAACAGCGGCAGTATCGACAGCTTTGTCTTTCCCGGCCTTTTTTAACTTAGAAGGAGCGGCCGGGGATTCTTTGGTTGTGAAAGTCTCCGGTGAATCGCCCTATGAGATAACCAAAAGAGCGGTGAAAGAGTTAGGCGGTATGGGAAAGTTCATCTCCAAACAGGATGTAGTCATGGTCAAACCCAACATTGCCTGGAACCGGTCGGTGGAGCAGGCAGGCAACACCAACCCCGAGGTTGTCGGGGCAGTGGTAGAGATGGTTTTAGAGGCGGGCGCCAAAAAAGTGATCGTCATGGATCACACCACCCACAAAGCGCCCAGCTCATATAAAAGAAGCGGTATCGAAGCAGCGGCAAAGAAGGCCGGGGCTGAAGTCAGGCATGCCGATGAAAACCGGCTGATCGTACACGATTTTAAAGGCAGAGTACTAAAACGATGGCCGGTATTTAAAGACCATTTAGAAGTCGATAAATTCATAAACTTGCCTATATTGAAGCATCACGGCAGTTCTGTGCTTACCATCGCCATGAAGAACCTGTACGGCATAATCGGCGGGAATAGGGGCAAGCTGCATAGAAAGATGGGGGACAACATTGCCGACCTGGCAAATGGATTTAAAACCCACCTGACCATTGTGGATGCCTACCGCGTATTATTGAGAAACGGACCCACCGGCGGCCGTTTGAGCGATGTAGAACTCAAGAAAACAGTCATTGCCTGCGCCAATATTATGGAGGCTGATGTGGTGGCAGCCGACCTTTTCGGCAAGTCTCCCCAGGAAGTGCCTTTCATTCAAGCTGCTTTTGAAAGAAAGATGGGCAATATGGAACTTGATAAGATCAACATAAAAAGTTTTAAAGTATAGTTATGACTGTGATTTTAAGTCAAAAGCGTTCTTGCCTCCGGCGGCCCCACCACGTGGGGTGGCGTTAAGCCGCTGCGCGGCAGGTCCCT
>JAGLSW010001146.1 GCA_023135565.1 Candidatus Aminicenantota bacterium
TTTTTCAACCCTTCTTTCCCTTAATTCTAACAACACATAGGCATAAGTTCTAATATATTCTTTGTTATATTCTTCAAATTTTAATCCCTTAAGGAGTGCCGCGGCTCTCTTTATGTCACCGACCCCCACCAGGTACTTTGACATTAATAATTTAGCGTCATTATTTCCCGGGTCGATTTTAAGAGCAGCCTCTATATATTTCCCCGCATCGGGAAGTTTATCGAGCTTGTAATAACCCCGGGCCAGCAAAAAATTAAAATGAAAATTTTCAGGAAAATTATTAACCTCTCTTTCCAGGAGGTTTACTGCCTCCCGGGGGCGATTTAACAGCAAGAACATTTGCGCGAGAATGATCTTATACTCAGGGGTATAATGTAAACCGAGCGCTCTTCTCAGGTTACTCTCCGCCAGGGGATAGTTCTTTTTGTTCATATATTCCATACCCTGGCAAAGGTAAGCAGAGGAGCACTTAGGATTCAACCTGAGAGCCCTCTGCAATAGTTCCAAAGCATTGGAAACTTCCATATGGGCTGTGGACATGGCGATCCCCACAAGAGCGTGAAAGGAGCGGTGATTAATATTCAGGTAATCCCTGAAACGGTTGGTAGCTCCGGGAGCATCTCCTTTGATCAACATCCGGAACCCACTCCACAAAACCGGGCTGGGATTAATATTAAAATACTTCTCCATATTAACCTGGGCCAGGGATGCGTCTTTAATCAATATATAGGCGATACCCTTGTTAAAATAGGTATCGGCGCTGCTCCCGGTTAGATGAAACGACAAAACCAAAAAAAATAACATACTTAGTAATAATACTCTTTTAGTCTTCATGTTTACCTCACATAGGGTAATTATAACACAAAGCAGAGTGCGTCCGCAACCTTTTTTCCGATAACAATCCAGTTTTGGAAAAACTGGATAGTTACAACCTTCAGCCTTCAGCAAACGGGCATTCGAGAACTCTAAGGGACTGCGGAACAGCCCGGCTGAGTGCCGAAGGCTGTTACCGCGGAGCGGTTTCGTCCAATGCTGATTATAATCCCCAGTTTAATTTTTCGTTCAGCAGCCTGAAATAATTCATATTATTAGAAACCACCATCTTTAATTTTTTGCTGTAAACGGTTGTTTCAAAATAATCGCCGCTGTGCATGGGAATAACTTTTTGTCCATCTATAGTAATAAACACTTCTGTGCCTTCGGAAATCAATTTGACCTTAACCCTTGAACCGGCGGGAATAACAAAAGGCCGGAAAGTCAAAGAGTGGGGACAAATAGGAGTAACCACCACGCCATCGACCGGGGGCGTAACAATGGGTCCCCCGGCAGCCAGCGAATAGGCGGTTGAACCTGTTGGAGTCGAAACGATCAACCCGTCTGCTTTTATATCGGCAACATATAGACCGTCGATTTCGAGGGATAGTTTTATGATCCTGGCAATATTTCCTTTACTTACCACCACATCATTCAAGGCGACACCCGTTTCTCCCTTATAGTGCAGTTGCAGAAGTTTTCTCTCGGAAATGGTCAATTGATCGTTGAGGGCGGCTTCTATAGTTTCTTCCAGGCGTTCTTTTTTTAATTCCGTAAGGAATCCTAAGGCGCCCAGGTTAAAACCGGCCACGGGGACATCCTGTTCCACCGCGTGTTTGGCTACGGACAAAAAGGTGCCGTCTCCTCCGATTACTATAATCATGTCGGCATAACCGGCAATTTCTTCTCTAAGCACGGCGCTTTTTTCACCGAGCAATTCCGCGGCGATTTTCTCGAGAAAAATTTCCACTTTCAGACTTTGCAGTACTTGCACTGCTTTCTTTAAATAGAAAGCCACATCTTTATGAGGTTTGACTACGATGCCTATCTTTTTATATTTCAGTTCCATCGTCTACATATAACACATTAGATTTTTTTTTTCAAGTCCAACGAAGTAAGTGTTCAGCTTTGGGAAAACTGGATAATTACAGCTTCCCCACGCAGGTGGGGTTGATTAAAATTTTTGTTTAAGGAAAAGCGCCCCTCATTAGGGTGCGGACGCCGTCCGCTTAAAAATCTTTTTCTTCATCGAAAAAAACAACATAACACCTGACGGTGACGCCGGCTATAGAAAGAACTTCATCCTTCATGCCCAATTCTTTGTACCGGTTGGAAACAAAAACCAGGTAAATACATTCGTCTAAAGAGAGGCTTTTAGCGTAGTAAGCCACCTGCTTTTTGCCTTTTTCAAAACGGGACTGGTCGCGGAATATTTTAAATTCGATCACCGTTTCCCTGCCGCCGGTATTGATGATTAAATCGCTCTGACCTAAGCCGCTGTGCGGTTCCAAATAACTTTTCCCTTCCAACACTTGCAGCAGGGTCTGGATAAAAGACTCGAAACTATAAATTAAGGCCGCTTCTTTGATCTGCTTCCACTGGCCCTGCTCATCTTTTTCACGGAAATAGCGAAATCCCCGCCGTTTGACATAGGTGCGGTAACCGGTTACCAGTTTATCGAAATCCAACCGGCCCTCTGTCATAAAGAGCCTGCCCAGGTTAATTTCCTGCAATTGTTCTTCGGTCTCGCCATTGCTGTAAGGATACAAGGCGTCGTAGACCGCTTTTTTATACATGGGCACCCAAAATTCTACGTTCCCGTCTTCGCCTTTTTTGATCAGGCCGTGAGAAAAAAGAAATTTTATTTTGTCGTCATTAATCCTGAAGGGCTGCTTTTCCGCGGTAAACAGGAGTTTCTCTACGAAACGCCGGTGCTGTTTGGCTTTGTTGATTATATTGGAAATATTCTTGTCGATGGCTTCGGTAATGTACCAATCCTCTATCTTTAGATAATCGTTATAGTCGATTTCTTTTTTGGCCGGGTTTCTTTCCACTAACTTGTAGGCGAAACCGTTTACCAGTCCCGGCTGGTTGGCGGTAACGGCGCATATCTTTTCTTTAACCTTGCGCTGGAATAACTGCCCTGTTTCTTCTTCGTGCATGTGCAGCAGTTCGAAGGTTTCTTCATCGGTAAAATAGGGCACTTCCAGGTTATCGGTTATATTGAAGGGGCTGGCGTTATCCTGCACCACCCCCACGATATTGGAAACCCCTACCAGGATAACCGATTTCAAGCAGTGTTCGGTTCTAAAATGGTAGAGGTTCCTGAGAGCATGAAGCACCTGACCGAAATAAGCGGGGTTCAGTCCTTCGATTTCATCTATAATAAGGACACATTCCCTGTCTTTTACTGCGGCAATATCGTTCTGGAAATCTCCCAGGTTCGTGCTTTTTAATTCGATATCCCAGTCTTCTTTTATTTTTCGGAAGAGGTAATTAAAAAATGCGGAAAGGGGGGCTTCCATATAATTTTCGGTATTGATATGAGTAACTTTATATTTCGTTTTTTCCAGTTCAGCGGCCAGCAGCCTGAAAAAAGTACTTTTGCCTGTTTGCCGGGGCGCCCAGATGGTGAAGTAACGTTCATCTTTCACCAATTCGCAGCCCTTTTTGATTAACTGTTCCCGATTCAGGGTATAATGTTTTCCCGGTATGTTGGGGCCTGATGTATTAAAATAGCGTTTCGCTTTTTTTATCATAAAAAGAGTATAGTATAAATAGGTTTGTTTTTCAACAGCCGGGCTCGCCGCCGCCTACGTCAGCCGATGAAAATTTGGTAAAAAAAACTTCCCACGGTGAAAACTATCCGTGCTGCATTATAAACTATCCGTGCTGCGTTCTAAATCATCCGTGCCACGTCACAAACTATCCGTGCTGCGTTCTAAACTATCCGTGCCGCGTTAAAAACCATCCGTCCTACGTTAAAAAACAAACTCCTTAAAATATGGCGGGACTCCAAAATAAAAATTCCCGGTTTTTCCGGTTGATTTTTTTTTCTATATGTGCTATTTATTCTTCTTAATAATTCACAGGTAGTGAAAGTCCGGGAGTAGGATTAGCCCTATTCCCGATTCGGTCATCTTCGATATGGAAATAAATGAAGGAGGAACAAAAAATGTCATTTTTACCGGCAAAGCAATCATATGATGGGAATCAAGGGTGACGAAAATGAATTCGACAAAGAAAAATAAAAAATTGAACCCACCTGCCTTTGATGAAGGAGAGGAAATGATAACCAGGGAAGCTATTGATTCTCGGCTACATACCCCACCGACATCTAAGGTAGAGCCGCCTATCAATACAAACTTGCAGGAACTGCCTTATCGAGAACTTAGCTGGGAAAATTTTGAGTTACTTTGTCTTCGGATAATAAACAAAGAAGAAGATATAGAATACTGTCGTCAATATGGTGAAAAAGGAGAGAACCAGGAGGGGATCGATATTTACGCTCGGAAAGAAAGCGGGGAAAAACATACAGTATATCAATGTAAAAGATATGAAAAATTAACTCCTTCGGTTATTAGAGAAGCGGTGAAAAAATTCCTGGCCGGAAAAAGGGCGGAGGAATCCGATATTTTTGTTTTCTGTACCAATGCAGACATGAGAGATACGAAACTCACCAACGAATTTGAAAATCAGGTGAAAATTCTTAAAAAAAGAGGAATCAAATTTTACCCCTGGGATCAGCATGGATTAAATGAAAAGCTAAAAGGTTATCATGAGATTGTAAAGGATTTCTTCGGGACAGAATGGGCAAAAAGATTTTTTGTTTCAGAAAAAGTTCAATACCTGACTATCCCCCCAGCCAGAATAATCAACTTTATGGGAAGGCAAAAAGAATTACGTAAATTAGACCAATTGCTCGAAAAAAATGAACGAAAGGTTATAGTAAACGGATTAGGTGGAATAGGAAAAACTGAATTGTGTAGACACTATGTCTTAGAATTCGAGAAAAAATACAATTCCATTGCGTGGGTAAATTACACTAAAGATATCCGCCTATCTTTTTTCCAGCAATTTTTTGACCAACCCGATTTTAAAAAGAAGCAGAATGTGAATGAACGCTATGAAGAGGTCGTCACCTTTCTTAACAAACTGGATGAAAACTCCCTTCTTGTTATAGACAACCTGGATAGAGCCGATGACCCGGACTTAGAGATGATTTTTTCACTGCGGTGTAAAGTGTTGGTGAATTCCCGGAGAAAAATCAAGGGGTTCAAGTACGTTGACCTGGATTTTTTACCCGATGATGACTGTCAAGATTTGTTCTACGATTTCTATGAGGGTGAGCATGATGATAAAAACGTAGATAAAATCATTCAACGATCTGGAAAAATCCCATTAGTTGTGGAACTATTGGCGCGAACAGCACAAAATGGAGCTAAGTCGATTAAAGAATTCCTGGAGATTTTACAAGAAAAGGGATTCAATCTTAACGAAGTCATCCCGGAAAAGGTAGAAACATCCTGGCGCAACTCCAAACATCAAATGAAATTTATCGAACACCTGTCAAAGGTCTTCGATATTTCAGACCTAAAGGATGACGAATTAAAGGTGCTTATCAACCTATCTATTCTACCTTCGGACTATATTGAAATCAAAAAAATTTTTGAATGGATGGACTTAGAAACTAAAGACCCCATCAATTCATTAGTCAAGAAAGGTTGGTTATCGCAATCTCCTCGCAGTTTTCAGATTCGTCTACATGAAGTGATAGCCAGTGTGATTCGGAATCAAAGAAATATAGGAATAGATGAGTGTCGAAATCTGGTCTCTTCTTTAACGGCTAAAGTGAACTATGAAACTGGAGAAAATCCCATTGATAAAATTCATTTCCTGCCTTTTGCCGAATCTGTTCTACGGAATCTAACACAAGATGACCGCGGAATAGCTCTCCTGTCTAAAAATACAGCAAAACTTTGTCATGACTTACAGCAGTATCAAGATGCCTTCGAGCATCAAAAAAGGGAAATAAAAATCACGGAAAAATTGTCACCGAAAAAAAAAGCTATCGATCTTATCACATCTTACAACAACATGGCCCAGATTCTAAAGTCAATGGGGAAGCCCAAAATGGCGTTAAAATATCAAAAAATAGCTTTGAAAAAACAAGAAAAAAAATTAATAAAATACGACTCTTTTCTTGCATCTCTTTACAACAGTATATCAGTAATCTACGAAGAATTAGGAGATTTAAAGCAGGCATTAAAATTCCAATCGAAAGCGCTCCAAATAAGAGAAAAAGGGGCCGAAATAAAACCTGCTGATCTCTCCAATTCTTATAACAGCATCTCCGCGATTTACCGAAAACTCGGACAATTGGAAAGGGCATTGGAATACCAGCTAAAGGCAGTCGGGAAGATAGAAGAGGACTCGAAACCAAATTATCCTTATAAAGCATTATTTAATAATAATCTCTCTATGATTTACCAGGAGTTGAATCGATATGAAGATGCACTGCACTATCAATTGGAAGCTTTAAAAATTGATAAAATTATTTACAAAGAAAATCATCCTAATTATGTAAAACTTGCCGATTCTTACAGGGAGGTATCTTCCATTTATTATGCTCTCGAGCAGCTCGAAAAAGCCGAAGAGTATCAACTTGAAGCTATAAGAATTGTGGAAAAGGTCTTCGGAGAGGATCATCCTGAACTTGTCGGCTTTTACAACGATGTCTCAGTAATATACAAAGAACTCGGTAAGTTTGATACAGCCTTAGAATTTCAATCGAAGGCTGTAGATATGGAAGAAAAAAAACAAAATTCAGATCGCTCCTCTCTGGCCATTATGTATCGCAATTTATCAAAAATTTATAAAAAAATGGGCAAGCGAGACGATGCGTTAAAGTATGCCCGACAAGCTGTATCGATCATGAAAAAAATATATCCTGATGGTAATTCCAGGCTGAATGATCTGCTAAAAAACCTGGAAAGCATCGAAAAATTAAAGGGCGGAGAAGGCTATCATGAAGAAAGCTCATAAACCCATTGACAAAGTAATCAACATCATATATAAACTGTTATTACAAAAAAAGAGGAGGTAATAAACTATGGATAGAGGTAATCGAAAAAAAAAATATTTAATCGTTTTTCTTATCATTGTATCGTTAACAATGCTGAATACACCATGCAAAGGTAATGTTATAGATAAAGGATTGGAAGCCCTAAAAATTCTTATACGAGGTAATGCTATAAAGCCAAAAGTATTTAAAGAGTTTATAGAAGGCACTATCAGAATATCAAAAAAAGAAATCGATAAATTATTGATTTCCAGCGGCTGCTTTGTACTGGCAAAGTCCATGGATAATTTCGTACTTATGAACCTCAATGATTTAAATACTGAAGATGAATTAATTCCACGCGGAATCTATACATTTGACACAGTAAATAATCGGGGTGGCTCCGATGCTATGGAAAGATGCCTCGCTATTTCATTTCGTTATCGCAATGTTAGTGTTACTCACAAAACAAAAATAAGAGACTTTTTTTTCTTAAAACCGAAAGGGAATACGGAATCTGTTATAAAAAGATTAGCAGGAAGCACGCCCCATGCCCATGAATCTCAGAGTTCCAATTGGGATGCGATAATAACCACACCATGGTCACCTTATTATCGGAACCCTCTGATTCAAGCATTGATAGAAAAACAACCGAACATTCTGATAGAGTTTCATCAGACTAACATCTCAATAAAAAATTTCCTTTCTTTTTTAGAAGAGACCATCCAAGCGGACCCTTCAATGACAATAAATGATTTTTTCAAAAAACTCATTGCAGGATATGGCAAAATTTTAAAACAAAAATATCCGAATAAAATTTACATGGTCGAAATAATAGAATTAGAAGCCTTGAGTAAAAAGTTGAAAGAAATAGAGTCGAATAAAATTGAGTTAGCTAAACCGGATAAAGGCCAGTGATCTGGAAACCGGTTTTCCCGGGAAAACCGGAACAGGTTAACCGGTGGTGGTTTCTTTTTTTGTTTTTTCCATGATTACAATCTCTTTTTTTTTAATGATTTGTTATATCGGTTATTTTCCCGGGTTTTTATTTTCTCAGCCGGGCGTACTTAATTTCAAAAGACTATCTCTAAATTCCGCTGCACCGGCAAACCGGTCAGCCGGGTCTTTAGCCAGGGCTTTTTCGAGAACAGTCATAATGCCTTCCGGCAGGTTGGGATTTATTTTTCTTATATCCGGTACAGGCTCATTAATGTGAGCATTAATTATTTCAAAAGGGTTATTGCCTTTAAAAGGTTTTTCACCTGCCAACATCTCGAACAATATCACACCAAAAGAATAAATATCGGTCTCTTGCCCGATATGAACACCTCTAAATTGCTCCGGGGACATATAAAATTCTATATCTCTCGATCCTCTTGTAAGTGAGATCTGAGGGTCTTTTAATATATCTTTTGTTATTCCGAAATCGATTATTACCGCCTGACCATTTTGTTGGACCACAATATTTGCAGGTCTAATATCCCGGTGGACGATTCCTCTCTCGTGAATGGCAGCGAGGGCATTTAAAATATCTCCGGATATGGTGTTAACCCTATCAAATTCCAGGGGAGAATTATTTTTTAAAATATGGTTTAAATGCTTACCCTTTACATATTGTACGATGATAAAAGGAACGTCGATCCCGTCACTAACTCTTTTTATCAAATCGATATCATATACTATTATAATATTGGTATGATAGATTTTCTTGAATACCTTCATTTTTTTTAAAAATCTATCAATTATCTCCCCGAATTCCTCTCTACTATCTGGAACACCAAATTTGTCCAGGGTGCGTAAAATATAATCGACATCCAATATTTTTATGACATGATATTCCCGCAAGATATTATGGCGCACTAAATAGGCTTTCGTGAAAATTCCTTCGCCCAATTTATCTTTGAGTTCATATTTCGATCCCAATTTTCGAAGTATCGCCGCGGCAGTATGATCCACATCCAGCCTTTTTGCACGACCATTTTCCTTCCTCCCGCTTTTTTCACCTTTTATCCGCTTTTCTAAATCCTCTATCTTCTTTTGCAGCGCCCTGTCTTCTTTATCGAATTCTTTTAGTTTCGACAATCTTTTTAATACCTCTTCCGCTTCCCCGGTTCGGTCGGAATCCAGCAGCCCCTTTGCAGCGGCAAGATAAGGCTGCGCCGCATCGCTCTTTCCCGCTTGACTCTCAAAGTTTGCCAGCGCCTCTTGCGCCGCCGCCGGGTCGCCGGTTTCAAAAGCATACTCGATCAACTGCTTCGCCATTATGCCTGAACCGGGTTGGCGCTCCAATGCCCGTTTTAAATGCTCCACCGCTTCCCTTATTTTGCCGGTAAGGCGCAGCTCACCGGCTGTCCTGACTGCTTGTAGCATATGGTAACGGGGATGAACCGGGAGCACTACACTGAAATAAGTACGTGTTTCATCAAAATCGAAAACAGGCTCAGGCGAACCGTTCTCTTTCATCTTAGTGCGGATTTTAGCGATGCCGGTGCCGCGCCCTTCCGCCAGTTTTAAATCTTTCAAAAACTCACCGATGCGGCGGTTGCGGGCCGGTACCGGTTTCAGGCGGCCTCTTTTTAAATGTTCCGCCCGGATACCGGGCACAGGTCCCGGGTAACTGGTAATTTCCATGCTGTCGGGATAAATATAAACCTTTACCGGTTCCGGCGGATATTCGTAGCTGCGGTGGAAAACGGCATTTACTACTGCTTCTTCCACAGCGCCATAAGGATAAGGAACTGTTCTTTCGACTTCCGCCTGATCCGGTATTTTCTCGAGCATGGTCCCTCCTATGCCCCTGAGATAATTTAAACAGGAACGCACTTGATCCGGGATGGGACCGCCGAATTCCTTTTCTTCGATTAAATCGCCTCCGGCATCGTCCGCGAATTGCACCACTTCGATGCGAGCGCCGCTAAAGAATTTTTCCGGGTCGTCGCTAAAAAAAAGCAAGGCCACATTACGGGGTACTTTATGGTCGTTAACCGGCACCAGGACATTTAGTTGTTCCGCCGCCTCTTCCAGGCTTAACTCCATTCCCGACAGGCCGCTGCCGATGTCCCTAAGAAATTTGTTCACCAGTCGAAGAGATATATCTTCCATTTCACCGGTCAGGCTCCTGCGGTCATCATAGGGAATCTTTGCGGTCTGCTCCATCAGTTGGCGGCGCAAGTCTCCGATTGCCTCCACGGTAGTTCCCGACGAACGAATCCAATAAACTTTACTTTCTCCTTTGCGCCGGGGGGCTTCGTAAGGTCGATTTTCCCCGGCCGGGGTCCACAAAATCATGATTGTTTTTCCCCGGTAATGCTCTATATAGATTCGCGGCAGGTATTCGGGTGAGATACTGCCTTTACAAGCGCCGGTAACCTCCCTCTGTATCCGGTCTATATTCTTATCGTCGAGTCCCCGGGGAGGAAGTGCCGGTTTTCCATGGTTTTCCTCTATGCCCAGGATAATATAACCCCCATTATTGTTCAACAGGTCATTGGCAAAAGCACACACCGACCGCACTACAGCCTGCTTCGTATCTTCATTCCAGGCGGCTTTGAATTCCACGCGGTCGTTCTCGATAGTGCGGCTGTGGATCAGGTTTTCCAGGTTTTTATAGGGGACATTTCCTCTAATTGCGGTGTTCGCCGGGCTTCGTCCTGTCTCTTGTTTTGTCTTACCGGTACTCTTTTTTTGCTCTGTGGAACTCATAATAGAATTATAAGCGAAAAATAGACATTTTTCAATATCTTTCTCAACCTGGATTCCCATCTACTTCGCCTCCGGCGGCCAAAACCCTTTTG
>JAGLSW010001147.1 GCA_023135565.1 Candidatus Aminicenantota bacterium
AAAAAGGTTCCGACACCTCCAAAAACTTCTATTGAACGGCTTTTCCAACATTCCATTTTTCCATTCTTTCGGTTTCTCATATCCTGACCTCGTTTTCCCGGTACAATTCGGGGAATATGTTCAAATAAACCATCAACTTCTGGGCAATGACTCTAAACAAAGGCGCCGCTACTTCACCGCCGTAATATGCAGACGAAGGCTCATCTATAACTACGAAAATAGTGACCCGCGGATTCCGGGCCGGAAAAAAACCACCAAAGGAAGATACATAATACTTCCGCTGCGTACCTTTGCCTTTCATTTTTTTCGTGGTGCCGGTCTTCCCGGCAATCTCGATCCCTTCGATTTGAGCTTTCTTGCCGGTGCCTAATTTTACCACCCTACTCATTATAGATGTAAGCCTGGAACTGGTAGATGGCGATAATATTCGCGCACTTTTTCTCTTTATGGGGCCTTCACCCGCGATCCGGGCCAGCACATAAGGCTGTACCAAATAACCGCCGCTGGCCGGCACATTAAAAGCGCACACCATCTGCATAGGCGTTACCAATAGTTCATAACCATAAGCAAGAAAAGCTACCGAAACCCCACTCCAATTCTTTACATGCCTTAATATACCACTTTCTTCACCGGGAAGACGGATTCCCGTTTCCGCGCCGAAACCGAAACCCTTTATCCCTTCGTAATATCTCTTTTTTCCTAATTTTAAACCGATATTAGCCGCCCCGATATTACTGGAGTGAATGATGATCTCTTCAAAAGTCAACTTCTGAGCAGGATGATCATCGTAAATGGTTTGGTTTTTTACCGGGAATACGCCGTTGTAACAATTAAATACCTGCTGCGGATAACACACATTCTTCTCTAATGCCGTGGCCGCCAGCACTATCTTGAAAGTAGAACCGGGATGGTAAAGAAACGATACCGGCCTGTTTTTCTGCTTCCAACTGGACGTGTCGCAAATCGCCCCGGGCTTGTAAACCGGGTAACCGGCCATGGCCAGTATGGCGCCGTCCGCCGACCGCATTACGATTACCGCGCCACTTTTGGCTTTATATTTTAATACGGTCTTCTTTAGCTCCCGCTCCACGAAAAATTGCACCGCTGAATCGATGGTCAGGTAAATGTCTTTCCCGGGCACGGGACGAGTCAGGAATTCCTGGCTGAACCGCTTCTTCCTGGCATCTAACAGTACTTCTACGGTGCTGCCTTTGCCTTTGATGAGCGAATCGAGCTCGAACTCTATCCCGGCCAGCCCCTGCTCGTCTATGCCGACTCCGCCGAGAACATGAGCAGCCATGGCTCCCTGGGGATAAATGCGTTTATACTCTTCTAAAAAATTTAACTGCGACTTGCTCTCGGGAGCGATTTCGATCTTACTCAACTTTTCATATTCATCGTCGCTTAATTTCCTTTTTATCCAGATGAAACTTTTTCCCGCGTTGATTCTCCTGGTGATGTCTTTTACCGCCGACCAATTTTTATTGCTGTCCCGGTGAAAACGGAGTTTCCGCCTGATACGCTTGAATAACTGCAGCGACTCCTGCTTGTTCTTATTACTCAAAAAAGCGGATTTGGCTTTCACCGAAATAGCCAGCACCTCTCCTTTACTGTCGTAGATGGCGCCCCGCTTGGGATGGAGAGAAAATGTCCGGGTGCGCTGCTTCCTGACATGAGCCATGTTTTTGTTGTAATCCACCACCTGTACCTTGACCAGCGCAGAGCCGATAAGCAGGGCCCATATCACGATAACTATAAATAAGAAAAAAACCCGGTTCCTTTCGTCCTTGTTGGTCTTCATTGTCATTCTTTTCTACTCGAATACTTTTATAAACTGGTGCGGTTCCGGGTACTGGTATTTCAAGCGGTTCATGACGATATCCTCGACCCGCTCTAAATTCAACAGCGTTGCTCGCCGCGCCTGTAATATCGCTACCTCTTCCAGCAGCGCTTTTTCTTTTTCCCGCAGCTCCTGCAAATCATAACCGTAGTCGATGTTCTTGAGGTTCAGGCTTAAATAGGTAAACACCAGGATGAAAACGATAAAGGCCATCAAAAGAAAAATTCCATTTAGCGATTTGCCCTTCTTCTTCATAATGCCACCTTGGAATACTTTTCCAGGAGCTCCGCTACTTTCTGCATTTTATCGACGCCGAACTCACCGGCAATCGTTTTCTCCCTGAACAACGTATCGTTCCACACTACCATATGGTCGATTTTGCCTACTACACGCACATTGTCGTGCAATTGACCGGCATTCCGCAGTTCAGGCGGAACCAGGATGCGGCCGCGGGCGTCTACTTCACACTCATTGCCCCAGAAACCGGTTCTATCCACATATTCTTCGATTTCCGGGGACCTGACCGGTATTTTCTCTATGGTCTGCTCGATCACCTCCCAGACGTTTAAGGGGTATAATAGGGCATAATCGCCGTTTAAAGAGGTCAAGTAAATCTCCTTACTATACTGCTCTTCGAGAATAGAGAGGTATCTCGAGGGGATCTTAATTCGTCCCCTGTCATCGAGCCTTAACTCGTAACTGCCTCTAAATCGTTTCATGTGTCCCATTTTTGCCCATTACCTCCCACATATATTAATATATAAAACTATAGAATGTCAAGAGAAAAAGCAAAAAAAAATTATTTTTTTTAATTTTGTTCGCCTCCGAGAAATTTTTTTTATTTTTTTTACTTTAGGGGTTGACACACTATATGTAGTGTTTTAAAATTTACGATCAACTAAATAACAAGGAGTTTTAAAACATGGAAGGTTTTAGTAGCAATGCAGTAACTATTTTGAAAGCCCGGTATTTCAAGAAAAACGGTAAAGGAGAATTAGTCGATAAAAAACCCTCTAACCTCTTTCGCCGGGTGGCAAAGTTTATTGCCGGGGCGGAAAAAACCGCGCCGGATAAGAAATACTGGGAAGACCGGTTTTTTAAGGCTATGATCCAGAAAGATTTTATGCCCAATTCCCCTACCCTTACGGGAGCGGACAGGGGATTATGCCTCTCCGCTTGCTTCGTGCTGCCTATCAAAGATTCCCTGGAAGAGATATTCGAAACCGTAAAAAACGCCGCCTTAGTCCACAAAGAGGGCGGCGGCACAGGATTCGATTTTTCAGAGATACGTCCCCAGGGCAGTTTCGTGAAGAAAACCCAGGGCATCGCTTCCGGTCCGGTCTCTTTTTTGAAGGTTATCGACGCCGGCACCGAAGCGGTCAAACAGGGCGGTACGCGCCGCGGCGCCAATATGGGCGTACTCAGGATAGACCATCCCGACATCGAAGAGTTTATCACCATGAAATTAGACGGCGTCAGCGCCCAGAATTTTAATATTTCGGTTGCCGTCACCGACAAATTTATCGAAGCATTAAAAGAAAACACCACCTATGACCTAATAGACCCCAAGGACGGCAAAGTGGTGAACAAAGCCGATGCCCGCGAAATATTCGACAAAATCGTGGATTCCGCCTGGAAGAACGGCGACCCCGGGCTCATTCTAATCGACAATGTGAACCGCTTGAATCCCACCAGGATGCAGGGGCCCATCGGCGCCACCAATCCCTGCGGCGAACAACCGCTGCACAATTACGAATCCTGCAACTTAGGTTCTATCAATGTTGCCAATTTCTTCGACCCGGAGAATAAAGATCGCTTCGATTGGGAGCGATTCAAGGAGACCATCTACATGGGGGCGCGGTTTCTCGACAATGTCATCGACATGAACATCTACCCCCTGGAACAGATCGATCTCATGGCCAAAGCCAACCGGCGCATCGGCCTGGGCATAATGGGTTTTGCCGACCTGCTGATCGAGATGAAACTCAAATACGATACCGCGGAAGCGCGCCGGGTGGGTAAAAAAATAATCAAATTCTTAAAAGAGGAAACAGTCAAAGCCTCTGAGCAGTTGGCAGAGGAGAGGGGCAATTTTCCCAACATCGAAAAATCGATCTATGCCGGTAAAAAGATGAGAAATGCGGCGGTGTTAACCATTGCGCCTACCGGTACGATTTCGCGTATTGCCGGGTGTTCTTCCAGCATCGAACCCATTTTCGCTTTCGAGGTGATATCCAAAATCTTAGATAGTGAAATCAAGGATATCCACCCCCTCTACCGGGAATGGAAAGAGAAAAACCCGGATCAACCGCTCCCGGATTATTTTATCAGCGCCGGGGAAGTAGGACCGGAAGACCATATCAAAATGCAGGTGGTTTTCCAGGAACATGTTGACAGCGCCGTTTCCAAGACCATCAACTTTCCTAATGAAGCCGGCAGGGAAGAGCTTGCCGCTGCCTACATGATGGCCTTCGACATGAACATCAAAGGGATAACGGTGTACCGGGACGGCTGCCGTGCTGTGCAGGTGTTGAATAAAGTCGATGCGGTGCAGCCCCGTCCCCAGAAAAGGCCCGAAGCCCTGCCTTCGACTACCTCTAAAATTACCACCGGCCTGGGTAATCTTTACATCACCGTCTCCTTTTTTAATGATTTACCTTTCGAGGTGTTTTGTTCGATAGGCAAGAGCGGTTATTCGACTATGGCCGACGCCGAAGCCATCGGGCGACTGGCCTCCCTGGCTTTAAGAAGCGGCATAGTGGCGGAGGAAGTGGTCAGCCAGTTAAAAGGCATCGGCAGTTCCGAACCTACTTTTCACAACGGTAATCTTATTCAATCTATCCCCGATGCCATTGCGCTGGTGTTAGAGAAGCATACCGGTGAAGTAAAAATCAACAAACAGGATTTGAATACCATTACCTGTCCTTTTTGCGGAGCTACGCTGCAGGATGAGAAGTGCCCCGTGTGCCCGGGCTGCGGTTGGACCCGCTGTACAGGAACGTGAGGGGGCTGCATTATGAGTGATGAGTTATGAATGATGAGAGACGCTTTTCATTAAACGAAAGTTTTGATCAAACTTTTTCAACCCCGTACGCACGGGGAGGCGTTTAGCCGCTTCGCGGCAAGGGGCTCTTTTGATTTTAAGTAAACAAAAGTTTTGATCAAACTTT
>JAGLSW010001148.1 GCA_023135565.1 Candidatus Aminicenantota bacterium
GTATCATTTAAGTGAGCGAAGTAGGGTCAATTTAGATGAGCGCTATAGGCGCTTCTCGACGATCAAAAGTTTTGGCCGGTTTTGCCGAGGCTGGGATCTGGCGTTGGTGCTGCTTCTAAAAGATATGGTCGAGATCGACGCGGAGGAAATCTTCGATGGAAAAACCTTCCTGACCCACCAGGAGTACTTTCGTATTGTTGAATTTTTTAGAAAAGAAATCGAGGCCGGGCAGTTTCTCTTTCCTGCTGCCGCTTTTGACTTCTACAGCCACTAATTTTTCCCCTTTTTTTAACACGAAATCCACCTCCAGGTTTTTCCCCCGCCAATAAAAAACCTCGAAACCTTTTTCTTTTGCCGCATTAGTAAGGTAAACTCCCACCGCGGATTCCGTAAGGCGGCCCCAGTACTCCGGGTGCAGGCGGGACCCTGCAAAGGAGCGGGGGGATGGCGCGGTTAAAAAGGCATTGTTCAGCACCTGGAACTTAGGACTGGAAGCGCCCCGTTTAAGTTTTTTCTCAAAATATTTTTGGATACCCGTCAGCATGGAAGCGGAGGAGAGCAATTGCAAATAGTGGGCCAGGGTAGTGGTGTTTCCTGCATCCTGGAGTTGGCCGAGCATTTTATTGTAAGATAATATTTGCCCTGAATAGAGGGAACCCACAGTGAACAATTCCCGTAAAAGCGCCGGTTTGTCGATCCTGGTCATCAAAAGAATATCTTTTGAAATGGTGGTTTCGATCAATGAATCTTTCACGTAATTTTTCCACCTATTTTCGTCCGGGATTAAAGAAACTGCCCCGGGATAGCCGCCGAAATAGATAAATTCCTCTAAGGAAATATTAAAAGCGGCTTTCATTTCGGCCAGGGGCCAATGGGACAGGCGCAGCATTTCGAACCTGCCGCCGAGACTTTCGGCGACGCCTTTTTTTATCAGCAGGGGAGAGGAGCCGAGCAGGACGGTTTTGATAGCGATACCGCGTCGGGTATCTTCGTCCCAGCATTTTTTTACTGTTTCGGTCCAATCTTTTATTTTTTGCACTTCATCGAGCGTTAGGATGAAATCTTTATTTTTCTCCATTTTCAAGCGGGCCACCTGCCATTGTTGTTCGATCCAGACGCTGCTCCTGTTGGGTTGTCCGTCCGCCGAAGCGTAATGGGAAGGAATCCCGATCTCATCCAGTACCTGGAGGATGAGTGTTGTTTTCCCCGTCTGCCTGGGACCGGCGAGAACCTGGATGAATTTTCGCGGTTCTTTTAATCTTTCCAGCAGCGTTTTGAAATAGGGCCGTTTATACATTTTGTTCACAACTCCTGTCAATTACTCAAAACTCGAGTCGATTTACTCAATGTTCTGAGTGTTTTTGCTCAACGCATTGAGTAAATTTACTCAATACTCTGAGTAAATTGTTTTTTACTCTGAGTATTTTACCAATTAACAAAAAAAAAATCAAAGGGGGGATAAATTATGAGTGATGAGTTATGAATGATGAGGGGGCTGTCGCGCAGCGGTTAAACAAAAGTTTTTGTCCAACTTTTTTCAAAAAGTTGGCTGCCGGAGGCAAGTCCGTTCAGAGTTCGCGAATGCCCCTTTTGCTGGGGCTGTGATCTGGCGTTGGGGCTGTATCTACTGGCGCTAAAGCTCAAATAATTCGACATCCGGGATAAACCCGAAATGTTTCTTAAAGGATCATTGCCAGTGTTTTTTTCGCAGCGTTTCAACGAACTGCCGGGAATCTTTAATATCAGCGAAGGGAACGACATCGTCGAGCGATTCATCTATCTTAAAACACAACTTCCTGGGTCGCGATTTTCTCTTTTTTTTCTGTTCATCAGGGTCTATGATTACGATTTTCACACGTCTATTATTAAATTTTTGTGGGACTCTTATTAGACTGTTTTCAACCACAGTATCGATTACTACTGTTTCCATAGAAGCACCTCGAAACTATTGTAATATTAATTTTGTTTTTTGTCAATTTTCTGAGGCAATATCTTTTAGATCGAAGCGCAGGGTGTTATAGTTCCCGTATGGCGACAAAGGCTAATGTCGTGACGACAAATACTTTCCGCATGACGGCATAGGCTAATGCCGTCATGACAAATGCTTTCCGCATGACGACAAATGGTTTCCGCACGACAAAAAACACTTTTTGCATAACAGGAAATGTTTCCCGCATAATAAAAAATACTTCGTCGAAAAAAAGTAGAAAAGCACAGACCAGGATGTCAGGATTTGTCGATCCGGATTGCTGAATACTGATGGCTGCCCTGGTTTCAACTTTCCGTTCTATTTTTTGATGCCATATTTTTTGATCTGTTTGTGAAGATAACTCCTGTCAATGCCCGATATTTTTGAAGCTTGCGAAACATTGCCTTCGGTCTTTTCCAAGACTGCTTCAATATACAGCTTCTCAATCCAGATTTTGGCATCCTCCCAGGGGAGTTTAAATATTTCAGATAACCCGGAGCCAGTAGTCCGGCCCATAACTTCCGGGGGAAGGTCTTTGGGAAGAATAATATTCTTCTCCTGGAATATCAACGCCCGTTCAATAATGTGCTCCAATTCCCTGATATTCCCCGGATAGTTATAGTCCATTAATATCGCCATCGTTTCGTCCGATACCCTGATATCTTTATTGGAATATCTCCCCAGGAAATGTTCAACCAATGGCTTTATGTCGTCTCGCCTCTCCCGAAGCGGGGGTAAATGGATAGTAACAGTCTTAATCCGATAATATAAATCCTGGCGAAATGTTCCTGCTTCTACTAATTTCTCCAGGTATTTATTGGTTGCAGTGATAACACGGGCATCAACGTCAATTTCATCTGAGCCGCCTACCCTCATTATTTTCTTCTCTTGTAGAACTCGCAGCAAACTAGCTTGCATTTTAGGACTAATATCGCCTATCTCATCAAGAAAAATAGTACCGTTTTTACAGGACTCGAAATAGCCGAACCTACGAGCCTTCGCATCTGTAAAAGCGCCTTTTTCATAACCGAACAATGTGGTTTCTAAAAGGGTTTCAGGTAAAGCTCCTGCATTTACGGGCATAAAAGGTTGCAATGAACGTTTACTTGCTGCATGGATTGCGCGTGCCACTAATTCTTTGCCAGTCCCGGTTTCACCGGTTATCGATACACAGACATCTGTTGGGGCGACTTTTTTAATTATCTCAAAAATTTCTTTTATCTTTGGGCTGCCGCCTATTATGTTCTTGTAGGGAAACTTTGCCCGTTCTTCTTTCTCTGCCAGATCACTTCTCGATGAGACATCGGAATGCTGAAAGGCTTTCTGAACTTTGTGTAATAGGACATTATTATCTACATACTTATCGACAAAATCGAACACATCCGCCTTGAGCGCTTTTTTCCTATTCTCATCGCTGCCATAAGCTGATAGGATTATAACCAGGGATTGCGGTGATTCTTCCTTTAATTTCTCAAGCACCTGCATACCGTCCATACCGGGCATTCTTATGTCGAGAAGGATCACACTAAAAAAAACACTCTTTACTTTATCAATAGCTTCTTTTCCGTTAAATGCCCCTACAACTTCGTAGGGTTCATCCTTCATCAAGAGCTGCAATATCCCGATGTTATCTTTTTCATCATCGACGTAGAGGAGTTTTTTTTTAAAAGTATCAGTCATCTTGATCATCAATATTTCCTTGCTTTTCAATTAGATAATCCTCAACCTCTCTCTTTATTATTTTTACTGCCCTATTTTTAAATATTAATAGGAACAAAGCTTCCCAAAGGACAAGAAAAATAATAAAAACAACTAAAGATTGAAAGAAAGAAAACTCAATGTTAATAACCTTCGCTTTTTCTTTCAGGAAAAAGAAAATTAGAGAGATAATAACACCTACTGAAAGTGAAATAGCTCCGACGAATATTCCAAGTGTCTCAGCAATACTTTTCCAGCTTATATGGCTTTCTTTCATCTTATCAATATTTTTTTTTAATTCGGCAATTATGGTTTTACTGTTCTTTTCGGCTTCGTTTACCCTTTTTTCAATTTTTTCCTCAAAATCCTGAATTTGCTGGGAACTAGTTCTACCTGCAATGATTCTTTTTTTGTATTCAGAAAAAATTCCTGGTTCCAGATTTATAACCCATTTTCCGCAAGTTGAAAAGGGTGTTTTTTCCGAATTAATTTTTTCTATCATTTTCCCCAAAAGTCATTTATATCAATATTTAATAAGCTCAAAATAGTTTCTTGAGTTTGAGTTAAGGAGTCTCGAAATTTTTTTGTTTTTCCTTCGATTGTGACTTGATAAGAAGATATTCCATCAAA
>JAGLSW010001149.1 GCA_023135565.1 Candidatus Aminicenantota bacterium
CCTGCCGGGGGCCAAACTTTTGAAAAAGTTTGATCAAAACTTTTGTTAAGAAAAGCGAAAAAATCACCCTGCCGCGAAGCGGCTTATAGGGTGCCCGCACCGCGGGCCTGTAACATAATGTTACACCATGGAGATGCTTTTCCCACAATGATTTTCGTCTTTTTCGCGGGAAAGCTGGCCGGTTTGTGATACAAAATGTAACACTTTGAAAAAAGCCCATGATCCCCGTCAATCAAGCCTCTTGCCCGGATATAGAAAAAACGCCGAAAAAAACCGTCACAAAACGTTACAGCAAACACTAACCGGGGAAATGGTAAACGCCTGGAGAGTACCGTTAACAAAGCTTTTTGGACAGGAAACCGACTATGGCATCATTATTGCTAAATAAAAACCCGGAACAAATTTTGTTCTTTGACAACCCCACTGCGTGGGGAACCTATGAGCTGCTGCGCGGGCCCACCACGCGGGCAGGGGTTAAGCCGCTTCGCGGCAAGGGGGACGGCGTCCCCAGCCAATAAGCCGCTCCGCGGGGGTGCGGCGCACCCAGCCTATAAGCCGCTGCGCGGCAGGCCAGCAAAAGCTGGGGATTATAAACTCACAATTTGCTAAAAAAACAGAATTATGCTATAACGTTTTTTTAGGACTAAGTTTAAAAAACCACTCCGGTGGGAACATGAACCATTAAAATATATGGCTCATGAACGCCATGTAATGGCATAAATAAATCGTAGTAAAGGAGGCAAAAATGAAGAGAGGACTTTTAGCCCTGTTTTTAGTTATCCTGTTTATGGCTCCTGTTCATATGGCAGGATTCTCGATCTCGATTACCGGGAACTATTTATCCCCGGCAGATGAGAATTTCAAAACCTATTACGGGAACAGCATCATCTTCCCGGAACTAAAGCTGAGACACAAAATATTCGCCGGCATCTCCCTGTGGGCCGGGTATGCGACGTTTTCGGCAGCGGGAACCACGGGCCCCGTGCTCCAGGTTGAGACTAAATCAATCCAGAGTTACATCTCTTTCGGACTCGGCTACAATGGGAACTTATCCCCGAAGCTGGGTTATATTATCGAGGTAGGAGGAGTATCTTTCAAGTATAAAGAAGAAGCCATGGGAGAAGCGGTAAGCGACACCGCTTTCGGTTTCAGGGCAGATTTAGCGCTGACCTACAAGATTGTCGGACCTTTGTTTGTAGAATTGACAGTAGGGTATCTTTCCGGTTCCGATACTATTAACGGGATCGATATAAAGCTCGGCGGAATGAAAGCAGGTGCCGGTTTAGGCGTCGGTTTTTAGGAGATCGAGAAGAGATCATTCCCGTACTTTCCCTGTCATGGGCACGAAACGCACGGGAATAATCTCTTCTTTTTTTATTTTATTTTTCTTCTTTCTAAAAATAGTCAGGGTCTGGTAATAGTTGGTTTTACCTAAAGGGAGAATCATACGACCCCCTTCTTTCAGTTGTTCCACTAAGGGTTTGGGGACTTTGTTTGCCGCTGCCGTGATAATAATCACGTCGAAAGGAGCAAACTCTTTCCAACCGAAATAACCGTCACCGTGTTTGACCCGGATATTTTTGTATTTCATTTTTTTTAGGAGTTTTTGAGATTTCTCTGCCGGCACTTTTTTGATCTCTATGGAATAGACCTCTTTGGCGATCTCTGCCAGCACTGCCGCCTGGTACCCGGAACCGGTGCCGATTTCCAGCACCCGGTCGGAAGATTTTAATTTTACCGCTGCGGTCATCAAGGCGACTATATAAGGTTGGGAAATAGTCTGACCGGCGTCTATGGGCAGGGGATGGTCTGCATAAGCGTGTTTCCTGATGGATTCGGCTACGAAAAGATGCCTGGGGATTTTAAGCATGGCAGTCAGCACCCGTTGATCTTTTATGCCCCGGCCTTCGATATCGTTTTTCACCATTCGTTTTCGCTGCTCTTCGTAGTTTTGCGGGTTCTGTGGGTACTGCGAAGAGCAGAAAGAATAAAAGGAGCATGTCAAAAACAAAAAAACAAAAAATAATTTTCTCATTTTACCTCCTGTGCGGCCCGGAGCCGCAATCTATTTGTAATATTATACCAAAAACTTTCTAATTGCAATGGCCTGTGTTTTCCGGTAAAATAGGGTTTAATAATACGTTAAGGAGTTCTAAAATGATAAAAAGACAAAGCATCCGGCGCTGGGAGCCGATGAGAGACGTTTTTCAGGGTAAAAAGCGTATCGCTCAACAGAAGTTTTTTGGGGGTCCAGGGGGCAATTTTTCAAAAACGCCCCCTGGCCGCCGGAGGCAAAAAGAAACCGGCACGTTGTTGTTGGCTTTTTTATTTTTTGTATTGTCTTTTGTGCTGCACGCCGGGGCCGCGCAGGACATCGACTATGCCGCTCTCGACAAGTATATCGGCAAAACGGTAAAAGATTTTGAAGTGGTAGGTTTATCTATCGCCATCGTTAAAGACGGTGCCGTAGTATTCGATAAAAATTACGGCTGCAAAGATTACGAGAAAAAAGATAAAGTCGGCGGTAATTCTCTTTTTAACATCGCTTCTTGTTCCAAAGCCTTCACAGCGGCCTGTATCGGCATCCTGGTGCAGGAAGGAAAACTAGCCTGGAAGGACAAAGTGATCGACTATTTGCCGGAATTTAGATTAAGCGACCCCTATATCACCAGGGAACTAACTATAAAAGACCTGCTCTGTCACCGCAGCGGGCTGGAAACTTTCGGCGGCGATTTGCTCTGGTATGAAACCGGTTATGACAGCAAAGAGATCATCCGGCGCATGAGGTATATCCCGGTTAAACGGCAGTTCAGGAGCGAGTATGGCTACCAGAACAACATGTACATCGTCGCCGGGGCTGTGATCGAAAAAGTCAGCGGCAAATCCTGGGGAGAATTTTTGAGTGAAAAAATCCTGCAGCCCTTAGAGATGAAAACCACCCGTTTTTCCGGCAAACAGGTAGACGAAAAAATGGACGTCGCTTACCCCCACATAGGTCAAAAAAAGTATCCCCGCTGGATACAGCCCGAAAATCCCGCGGCTTCGCTTTTTTCCAGCAGCTCCGAAATGGCAAACTGGATACGTATGCTGTTGGACGGAGGCAAGTGGAAAGACCGGCAAATCCTGGAATCCGGCACCATCGCGGAGCTTTTTTCTTCCCAAACAATCAGGAGGGTATCCTCCTTTGCTAAAAAGAACGGCACCCGGTTCAGGGCATATGGCCTGGGTTGGGGATTGTACGATTATTATGGAGAGAAGATCGTGGAGCATTCCGGCGGCATGCCCGGTTACATATCGAAAGTTATGTTGGTTCCGGACAGGAACCTGGGTGTCGTAATCCTCACTAATAACATGAAATACTTGACTACCGTGCTGCGTTACAAAATCCTGGACCTGTTCTTGCAGCGGGACGGTAAAAAAGATTGGGCGGCGGAGTTTTTAGAGATCGAAAAAAAATACGAGAAGCGCAGGCAGGCCCGGCAGGAGAAGAGAGCCGCCGAACGGGTAAAAAGGACCAGACCAGCTTTAAAATTAAAGGAGTACGTCGGAGTTTTTGAAGACCGCATGTACGGCAAAGCTGAGGTTGTGTTTAAGGAGAAAAAGCTTTTTCTCACGCTGCTGCCTACGAAAGAGGTTTTTACCAGTCGCATGGAGCACTGGCATTATAATACTTTCCGGGTCAAGTTCAAGGATGATTTTTTGCCTGACGGGTATGTCACTTTCGGTTTCGATTCCCACGGTAAAGTTACCGGATTCAAGATCGACCTGCCCAACCCCGATTTTCATTTCCGCAATTTAGATTTCAAAAAAGCCAAATAACCCCGCGGCGCGGGGAGGCGATTAGCGGCTTCGTCGCAGGGAACGCTTTTGATTTTAAACCATAAGAAGTTTTGATCAAACTTTTTCAAAAGTTTGGCCCCCGGCAGGGCCGCCGGAGGCAAAAAAAATCAGGAGTTAACCAATGAAAAGGAGTAACCATGATTAAACCATTTGAAGCAATCGCCGTGTTTTATAAAGACGAAGAAGGGTATTTCCAGGTTTTCTCTCCCAATGTAGAAGGGGCTATATCCTATGGAGAAACCCTCGACGAAGCACGGGCCAATATTAAAGAAGCAATAGAAGGAGTTATCGAGACTGCTCAAAACAAAGATATTGCCAACTATTTTAGCTGTGATGATTACAAAGCCGGGAAAGGAGAAATTGTTGAAACCATTAAAATTTCCGGGAAGAAATCATCTAAAGCAGTTTCATTTCAGTCCTTAGATGAAATCTCCATAGACACCGGGAAATTCAATTTCGATAGGGAATATCTGCATGAAAGATAGGGTATTTATCGACACCAATGTGCTTGTTTATATTTATTCCGAAACTGAAAAGGACAAACAGTCCGCTGCTACCTAAATGCGAAAAACACGTTACCGGATTTTAATTACAGGCATCGTACAGGGCGTAGGCTTCCGCCCCTTTCTCTATCGTTCCGCTAAAAAATATAACCTCTTCGGCTTTGTGAAAAATACCAGCCGCGGCGTCATCTTAGAAGTGGAAGGAGATGAAAAAACGATTAAGGAATTTATTTCTTATATCCTTAACCACCCACCGCCGCTCTCCCTAATCGAACATTACGAAACCGAAAAATTACCCCTCCAGTCCTGCCGGGATTTCGAGATCCTGCCCAGCGAAGAAGACGGCAGAGGCGATCTGCTGGTTTCCCCGGACATCGCGATTTGCGCGAATTGCAGCGCGGAACTGTTTGCCCCGGAAGACAGGCGCTGCGATTACCCTTTTATTAATTGCACCGACTGCGGCCCGCGGTTCTCTATCATCCGCGGCCTGCCTTATGACCGCCCCAAAACTACCATGGAACCTTTCCCTATGTGCCCGGCCTGCGAAAAAGAATACAAAGACCCCTATGACCGCCGCTACCATGCCCAACCGGTGTCCTGTTTCGACTGCGGGCCGACTCTTTCTTTTTACGATGCCAAAAACGGCGAAAAACTCGCCGGCGATCCCGTAAAAAATACAGCCCGGAAACTAAACGAAGGCGGCATCGTGGCTGTCAAAGGTTTAGGCGGTTACCATTTGGCCTGCAAAGCTACCCTGCCGGAAGCGGTTTCGCGGCTCCGGGAACTGAAAGGCCGGGAAACCAAACCTTTTGCTTTGATGGGCACGATGGAGATGATCGAACAGGTCGCCGAAGTGTCGCCGGAAGAAAAAAAATATCTCGCTTCCCCGGCTTCGCCTATCTTGCTCTTAAAACGAACACAACAGATAAAATCGCCTCCGGCGGCCAGGGGGGCTTTTTTGAAAAACCGCCCCCCTGGACCCCCCGAAAAACTTTTGATTAGAGAATCAAAGGCAGGGTTTCCCCTGGAAACAGTTCCAGGTATTGCCGGGCCTGTGGCCCCGGACCTAACTGAACTGGGTTTTATGCTGCCTTATACGCCCCTGCACCTGCTGCTTTTAAATAAAGTAGAAGGACCGCTGGTTTTGACCAGCGCCAACATCTCCGATGAACCGATTATCTATAAAGATGACCTACAGCCCATCCGCCAACTGTGCGACTATATCCTGACCAACGACCGGGAAATCCATATCTTTGCCGATGACTCGGTGGCCCGGGTGCTCCACGGCGACCTCTATATGGTGCGACGCAGCCGCGGTTTCGTGCCGCTGCCCCTGAAACTCCCTATCAGCACGTCCCGCACAGTGCTGGCTTTAGGCCCCATGTTAAAAACCACCTTTACTTTTCTTTTTAAGGCTAAAGCCATAATGAGCCAGTATATCGGCGACACCGATTCTCCCGCCTCCATCGAAGCGGAAAAAACAGCCATCGGGCATTTAAAAAAACTTTTTTCTTTACAGCCTGATCTCCTGGTGGTGGACAAGCATCCCGGTTATCCCAATCGCGAGATAACAGCGGATTTTGAAAATGTGCCGGTAGTTGAAATCCAGCATCACAAAGCGCATGTGGGCGCGCTGCTGGCCGAAAGAGGCGAAACCGGCAAAATACTCGGTATTGCCATGGACGGCACCGGTTATGGCGATGACGGCAAAATCTGGGGTGGTGAATTTTTTGTAGGAGATTATCGCGGTCTTCGTCGTTTCGGTCATTTGAAGTATCTTTTTTTACCATCCGGGGACAGGGCGGCCAAAGAACCCTGGCGTTTTGCTTTAGCGGTGCTTTATTCTCTTTACGGAGCCGGGGGCAGGACGGCCCGGTTTGCCCGGCAATTCGGCAAAAAAGGCGAAATGCTTTTAGAAGCCATCGAGAGAGAAGCCGGAGGGATTTTGACATCGAGCTGCGGGCGCATTTTCGATGCTGCCGCCGCTTTGTTAGGCATCGGCAATTACAACAGTTATGAAGGTGAGATGCCTATCAAGTTGCAAGCCTTAGCGGAAGCAGGCAGGGTTGATTTGCGCCGCCTTTATGATTTTGCTATCGAGAGAGAAGGCGAAAAACATATATTAAATTTGCTGCCCACGTTTCGTGATCTAATAGAAACCGGTTTTGATGACGTACCTTCGCTCGTAAAGGAAAAAATTAATCAGAAGTTTTGCGGGGGGGATTACACACCCCGCCCCTTCGGGGCACCCCTCTCGAGAGGGGATTACTCGGACAAAAATCTTAAAAAGCTATCGAAAATTCCCCTCCCCGGGAAGGATGGGCGCAAAACATCCGGGTTGGAGGTGACGTCCGCCTCTGTGTTCTCTGTGCCCTCTGTGGCTAATAATCTCACCGCGGAGCGGGCATTTATTTTTCACAACACCCTGGCGCACGGGATAGCGGCCATGGCGGAAATCGGCAGGAAGGAGTATGGTATTAGTAAAGTCGGATTAACCGGCGGCGTATTCCAGAATGTGCTTTTGTTGGAATTAACGAAAAACTTATTGTTGGAAAGGGGTTTTGAAGTGTTGATTCACCGCTTAGTTCCGCCCAATGACGGCGGAGTTTCGTTAGGTCAGGCGTTTTTAGCTTTGCACGCCTGATCCCGGCATTTGTCTTAGTTCAACTATAAAATTACTTTGCCTCCGGCGGCCCTGCCGGGGGCCAAACTTTTGTTTATTGAGAATCAAAGGCGCCCCCTTGCTGCGAAGCAGCTAAACGCCCCCCCACGCGGGTGGGGTCTATATTCAGACAAAACAACCATATTATTTCGATTCCCCTCTTCAGAATATTATGGTAAAATTAGGATTATGAATTACCAAAAAAGGGCAGGATATATGGGCTGCCACTGGCTGGAGCTGGGTTTTACTCTAAAGCTTCCATTTCTTTGATTAGAGAGATGGTTTCTTCCGCCTCTTTTTGGTTTAGTTTGGAGATGGCGAAACCGGCGTGGATAAGCACCCAATCGCCTAATTTGACGTCGTCCATAAGCATCAGGCCCACTTCTCTTTTCACGCCGTTATACTCCACCACTCCCATTTTGTCGTTTATTTCAATTACGTTCATCGGAACAGCGACACACATTTTAACACTCCTTGGGCATCTTATTCATGAGTTCATCGATATCGATATTCCTATCTATTTTTAAATCCCTTTTTTTTGCGGTTTTCACTAAGCTGTCGAATTGTTTTAATTTATCGACTCTATTGTCACGGGGGACTATATCGGTATAGGGTAATATAATGATCTCGACATCTTGTTTTCTAAATTCTTCCGGGACTTTTACAGTTATCGTATCGGACTCTACTTTTTTTATTTCTCTTATTGCTAACATATCGTATGCCTCATAAGACTATTATAATATATTTTGAGATATTTTCAACCCCCACGGCTCATTCCAGGCAGCCTAATCGCCAAAAACTACAAACTCATTAAAACCGGGGGACAGCGGTGTGCCTCCGGGGTGAGGCGGAGCGGCTCTGAGATCGACCGGAGCGCCCGGGAAGGGAAGTCGAACGCCCCAAAGCTCCGTACCCGGGGCTAAAAGCACGTCCGCCGGAGTCCGTAGACAGAAAAGAGCACCTCCGAGGTGCGGCCTATAGCGCTCAGATAAAGTAA
>JAGLSW010000115.1 GCA_023135565.1 Candidatus Aminicenantota bacterium
AAAGTTTGATCAAAACTTTTGATGACTTAGAATCAAAAGCTCTGTCCTGCCGCGAAGCGGCTTATAGGTTGGGGACGCCGCACCCCCGAGGGGTTGAAAAAAAAGAGCAATTACTATATAATGGCAGTGGAGCAGCGATGAGCAGTAAAAAGATAAAGCAAATCCCCTATGGACTGGCCGATTATGAACGGATTGTGCAAAAAAATTGTTACTATGTAGACAAAACCATGTATTTAGAGGCCCTGGAAGATGCCGGTGATTACTTGTTTTTCATCAGGCCCCGGCGGTTCGGCAAATCCTTGTTTCTATCGGTGATGGAAGCTTATTATGATGTCTATTATAAAGACCGCTTTGAAGAACTCTTTAAAGACACAGCTATATTTAACCGGCCTACGGAAGAAAGAGCCGCTTATTTAATGCTGAAATTTAATTTCTCAGTGGTTGATCCCGCCCTGGACCGTGTTGAAGACTCCTTCTTGAACTATGTGCGTTTGACGGTGAATTCTTTCATACAAAAATACGATGACTATTTACCCGGGAAGAGGGGGCATTACGAAAAAATAATAGCTGAAACCCGTTCCGCTTCCGATATTTTGTTCGCTCTTAACGATTTGTGCCGGAATTCCCGGCAAAAGACCTATGTTATTATAGATGAGTACGATAATTTTGCCAACACGATTCTTTCTACTGTAGGCGATGACGCCTATAAACGGCTCACCCACGGCGCCGGTCCTTACCGGGCGTTTTTTAATGTATTAAAAGGCGGTACAGACGGCATGGGCGCTCCTTTCAGCCGTTTGTTTTTAACCGGCGTTTCTCCCATTACTTTAGACGATGTGACCAGCGGGTTCAATATCGGGGAAAATGTCTCTACCGATGCGGTTTTTAGTCCTATGTTGGGTTTCACCCGCCGGGATGTTATCGAAATGATAGAGTATTACCGTTCGGTGGGAAAAATCCAACATGACACCGGATACCTGTTGGAAATTATGCAGCAGTGGTATAATCATTATGCTTTTTCAACAGGTTCTAAGACCACCCTGTTCAATCCCGACATGGCGCTTTATTTCCTTGATGAGTATTTCAAAAATTCTACCGTGCCGAATGATCTAATCGACAGGAATGTGCGGATCGATTACGGGAAACTAAGGCATCTTATTATGGTAGACGGCGGCAGGAGCAAAGCTCCAACTACCAATGGGAATTTCCAATGTTTAAGGGAGATCATAGAGAAAGGTGAAATATCGACGAAACTGGCCCGGGGTTTTCCTTTAGAGAAGTTAACCGATACCGCTAATTTTAGTTCTTTATTATTTTATTTCGGTTTATTAACCATCGACAGCGTAGAAAACGACAAAATAAAGTTAAAAATCCCCAACGAGACAGCGAAACGGTTATACTATGATTATATAAATGAAGCGTACCGGGAGACGGACATATTCGCACTCGACCTGTCTAAATATTCCGATTTGATCAGCGACATGGCTTATCATGGCAAGTGGGAACCTTTATTCGAATATATTACCGGGCGCATGCGTGAGAGTATGAGTTTGCGGGATTTGATTCGCGGTGAGAAGTCGATCCAGGCTTTTTTGAATGTCTATTTAGGTTTGAGCAGTCTTTACGTGGTTCATGCGGAAAAGGAGATGAACAAAGGGTATGCGGACTTAGTGCTGGAGCCTTTTTTAGCCCGGTATGGGGGGATCAAGTATTCTTATGTATTGGAGATCAAGTATATCAAAGCCGGGGAGAGGAGAGCGGCTGCCCGGGTGAAGCGGTCGGTAAAAGAAGCGGAAGAGCAGTTAGACCAATACGCCGTAGATAAAAAGTTCGGCAAAAATATAGGGAAGACCACGCTGGTGAAGTTGGTGTTGGTATTTTGCGGTCATGAGTTGGAGTACATAGGCGTATCTGGATAGCCGTAAATGCCGGGCGTTTACAAATTAGTTGTTGATAATGAAAATTTTTGGTTTATAGGTTTTCCAGGAAGCTGTCAACCGATTCCCACTCCTCTAAATTCCGCTCAATCTCGGCGTCTTCCATAGCTTTTAGGGTTTCTTTGTTAGGAATTTTAACCTCGATCTTTCTCATGTCCGGGCCTTGCTCGATAAGTGTTTTGTTGAATTTATCCTGTGTCCTGCTTATATTTTTAATCAATTTTGTCATCTTTATACCGACCGCTGTGAATTATAATACTTTTAGCGGTGACCACAGTCCGGGAAAACCGGTGTTAAAAAAAAGCCGGGAAGCAAAGAGACTTAGTTAAAATCCCTTGTACTTCCCGGCTGTATGTTGAATACTGTCCTCTGTGCCACTACATGGCGGTAATGAACAACATGTTTTACATATTTCGAGTTCCCACCGCCAGGTGGCTTTTTTTTCAAGCTTAGTCTTGAAAAAAAAGCTGTATTACTAACTTATGAAAATCTTTTGTTTTGCGAAGATTTTCTAATCACGTGGCAATAGTTTCGTCCACGTTCATAGGCTGCGGGCGCCGCCCGCTTGCGATGATTTTCTCATCACGCGGATGTCGTTTCATCCACGTTCATAGGTTGGGGGCGCCGCCCCCTCTGTTATTTCTTTTTAGAGCTCTTTATTTTGGGGCCGTGAACAAAAGCGCCGCTGCAAAGAATAATATCATTATTAAACGCCTTGACCTCCTTACATACGAAGAAGCCTTGCTGTTCCCAACCGGCGAATACTCCATCTTTAGCGCCGGAACCGATACAATAAGCGTCTTTTTTGCCGTCCATGCCCTGGCGATAATGAAACTTGTGTCCCCAGGCGTCGTTCATGGGCAGATGCTTGATATAAGTAGGTTCCAACTCCGCCTTGATTTCGTGCAGGCTGTTCCCTTTGGGCGCGTGGCCCTTATCGGTAGTATAAGCCTCGACTGCCATGGATATTATTTTCATGTCGCCCATGGTGCTTTTCTGCTTCCCTTTCTGTTGGGCCGTCAGGAAATTGGGAATAGCTATGGCAGCCACGATCCCGCCGACAGCCATGGCCGGGAGAATAGAGGAACCGCCGAAAGGCAGGTTGTGGTTGGAGAAATAGACAAATCCTTCGGGTGTGTTTTGTTTCACACTGTAGAAGGCCAAATTTTTGGGGAAAATATCGAGCTTGTCGAAGGCAGCAAACTTCTTTTTGCCTTCTTCCCCGGTCATGGCTATGGCTTTATACTGGATGTCGTATAAAGTTTTGAATATTTTCGAACTCAAGAAATGGTAGCTGTTGCCTTTGTTGGGCATATGCACCGACAGGTTCTTAAATTCCGCGCTTTTCACGAGACCGTTGGTGCGGGCCAGTATGTCGTTTGCCAGCTTGCCGGTAGAGGCGATAATCAATAAATTACCGCTCTGCACGATGGTGGGGCTGAGGGTAACCGGGAGTTTCCCCAGGGGAATCGGGATGACGATCTTTTTGGTTTTGCCTTCTTCCTGGGCCTGGATGGGGATAAATTTGTTCATCAGGTTAAAAATAGTATCGTCTTTCACGTAGTAAACCAGGGCCAATGCCGGGTTTGGGAATTCGATGGTAAAGTTCTTTTTTACCGGGATTTTGCAGATATTGCCTTCATCAAAGGTGAGGATTATGCCGTTTTTACCGGCCAGGGAGCCGATGATTGCTTTAAAGTCGATGCCTTTGCTCTGCATCATCGGTTCTACCATCTGGACGCTCTGCTGTAGTTTCGGTATCCCGGAAGCGGCTACTTCTTTTTTGATCCATTCCCACAGGTAGGGCAGGTTGGAATCGCCGAAACCGGCAAAAACCGTATTGGCCGGGAGCAGCGCCTGGGAATCGAAAGCGTGGGGGGTCTCGCCGCCGATGTGCCACATCAGGCCTTTGTCCATGCCTTTATAATGGTGAACAACGCTTTTTTCGTGGTTGAACCCGTTTTTCATCAAAATGGAACTGGAACCGACGCCGCTGATTTCGAACAGGCCGGTATTTTTTAACAGGCTGTTGAGCAGCCTGAAAGCCGCTGCGATTTCTTTTTTTTCTCCGGGTTTTTTATTTTCTTCTAAGGCGATTTCTTTTACGAAACCCAGTAGTTTTTCGACGAATTTAACGGTTTTTTCCGCGCTCATGTACATATAATAGTCCCCGCCGGGGATTAAGTGTTTGCTTACTTCGGCGAAGCTATTTTTTTCCGCAGAAACGATTTTTTTGGTTTTTTTGGCTTGCATCTGCTGGGGTGTCATCATAATAAAAGCAGCGCAAAAAACAACGATTACAACTAAACTTAAGATTTTTTTCATCAAATCCTCCTTTTTTTTCGTTTTTTTGTGCCATTACATGGCGGTATCGATGAACATGTTCGACATCATTCACGTCCCGCCGTTAGGCTCTTCTTTTCCTGACCTCGGTCTCGGGAAAAGCTTGTAACATAAATAGTACGAAATTTTTCCCGGTTTGTTCACAAAAAAATGAAATCGGTGAATATTGACAGTTTGGCCTATTTCTGATAAAATTGACTTTTAGACATAGACCGGAGAGTTGGCAGAGTGGTGGAATGCGGCGGTCTTGAAAACCGTTGACCTTTTGCGGGGTCCCGGGGTTCGAATCCCTGACTCTCCGCCATAAACTCGTGAGACGAACAGCCCCAACGAAAAAGCATTAGAGCACATAGGCGGATTTTATCCGCAGCCCAAATAAGACCTGCGCGTAAAATTTCGACTTTCTGCGGGTCGCTATCCGGTCGACCGGATAGTAACGAGCCGGTAAAATTATGCCCCACAGATGTGATGGACTGTCCCCAAAATTCCCCCTAAGCGACTCTAACCCCGGTGCGAATGATTTCATCTAAAAACATCGACTCATTTTTAGCGGCAAGAGAAAAAGGATGAACCTCGATACGATAATCGATCTTTCTTACGATGCGGCCGATTTTTTTAATGTCATTATACCTGATGCCGGTGAATTCCGTTGAAATCAAGGCTACATCTATGTCGCTGTATCGAGAGTTTTTGTTATTCGCATAAGATCCGAAAAGATATGCCTCAGAAACCGGTATATTGTGCTCTTTAAGAGAACGTAATAATCTTTCTAAAATAGAGGTTATTTCATTTTTTTTAGCCATTGGTATTTTTCCTTTATTTTGTCGAATTTTTCACGTGTGAATTTTTCAGTGCACAATTGATAGAACTTGAACTGCTCGTCGGGGTACCTGGTCGATATATTAAAGGTATTGACTTCTTCAAAAAAATCAGTGTCATCATCATCGATTATAATCCCGGTTTCCTGGATAAGAAGCAGTAAATTATGTGTTTTGGGAGGAAATTTTTCTTTCTTTTTGACAAAGATCGACTTCAACATTTTCTCTAAAACAAGATGACCGAGAAAAAGCGCCCAATCGAATTTTTTTTCTTTTATGAGCGATTCCGCTGTTTCCAGGTCATGGGCAGCGGATTTTTTCCAATATTCAACTTGTTTTTCGATATCCATATACATAATATAGCACTAAAGATTAATTTTTTCAACCGCCGCTCATCGTTCAGCACTCATAATTCATAATTCGGCCCGCAAAATTTTCTATATGATTATCGGTGTTTGGAAGAAAAGGGGACAGGCCAATTCTTCCCCAGCATCTGAAAAATATTTTTGCCGGCAGAGAACTGGAAGAAAAAAGCAATGTGCAAAAGATGCACCTTAGTCATTCGGTTAAACCGACAGGACAAAAATTATATCTCTGATTTTGACAAAGAAATAAAGCGTATCACAGGCAAAAAAAACGATTAAGAATAAATTTACGGGACAGGCAAGTAGGCGTTCTTATTTAAGATAATTGCGGAAGCCCTTTCTTACAGCGTGTTTTCGTATTTTTGCCATTTGAGATGCTTTGTTATCGGAGGTTTCGGGCCGAATCAAAACGGCTGTAGCGAAACCGTTCGCCCGGCCACCCGGAAACATACAGCGCCCCCAGCAGCGTTTAAACACCGTGCGCATGAGGGGCGGGGCATGTGTCACAAGCCCTGACTTCTGAGTTAAAACGCTAAAATGAAAGACCTGACCCCCGGAGTCCATTAATATAGTGCTCAGAGATTTTCTTTTGATGCTATATTACTCTTCTTTACCATGATTTCTTAGGTGCAAATTCTCATATTCCCTCCCACTTGATCTCACTCATCTCAAAAAGGCACAACACTTCCTCTTTTCCTTGCACCGTCCCTCTTCTTCGGACATTTATTTGGAACAAATACCTTTCAATAATAAGTTATCAATGTGGAAATGTATATTTTCTCCTTTTGAGAATTCTATGGTTGTACCTATTTCGTTGTTAATATTTCGGAAAAAATATTTAAAAAATAAATTCCCATTTAGATATATTAGAATCTGTCCTGTCTGATAAATATTTATTTTCCAAGCTGTCAGGTGACCTTTTTCCCAACGTTCTTCAAATACCCTATCGCTGTTTTCATAAACTTTCAAATTATAATAAATATAATCATCAGCATTATACAGAGGGTAAACCTTTATCAGGAAATGTTTCCCCCCATTTACAATTTTAAGATTTACAACTTGGTTATAATTCCGGCTGTGAGAAAGATGTTTACTTATATAGGAAGAAAAACTTATTGTGCAGGGAAAACAAACATGATAGTCTATGTCTAAAGAGCCAAGATGTTTTGAATCAAATTCAAGAAAAAAACCTTTACTCTTTTCTGATCTTTTCAAATAAACATTATCAATTTTCAAGCCTCTTAAATCTCCAGAATCAAAGTCCCACTTTTTCGTTGTAGGCACTTGCTTTTTTTCATCCGAAGGATGTTTGTCTGTAGGTATTGAAGGTTTTTGTTTTTTTTTAACCGAAGTTTGTTTCTCTATAAGCGTTGAAGGTATTTGTTCTTTTTCACTAGAAGGCTGTTTGTCTGTAGGTTTTAATGTAAAAAAAATTGTTATCGCAACAATGGCAACGATCATAAGGCCAATCATTATTATTATAGTTGATTTGTTCATAAATTTATTCTACCAAAAAAAAAGAAAAATTTCAACAAAGTTTAAACACCGATTTTCCCGGTTTTTGATAAAAATAAGAGGTGGCAAAAGGGTGCCAAATAGGTGCCAAATATTTTCCAGATTACCCCCACTTATGGCGATTTATAGCAATAACCAGTTTTTGAGAAAATACCGGATAATTATCATTATAACAGGCTTTTCGGCCTATAATAGGGGGGGTTGAAAAATCGCCGGAAAAGGCATCCGACTAACTTCTAATCAGTAGGTTGGATATTATAAAAGATTCTTGAGTTGATTCTCACTCTTCCTTGTCTTCTTTAAATTCCTTGATGTGCCGGATCAGCTCCTCAAGTCGGGAAATCAATCTTTCAGATCCCATTCTACAAAAGAGGCTCTCGCTTTTCCTTGCTGCTTCCAAAGCGTCTCGGCAGTACTTTTTTAAATTATCCATACTTTTTGTTTTTTTGGACTTGACAAAATAATACCGGGCATATTGTTCTAGTACCCTTCCGTGCCCCTCTATAATACCGAGGAGAGTGAAGATTAACTCAGCCTCTTGAAGATGATCTATAGCGCTCACCTAAATTGA
>JAGLSW010001150.1 GCA_023135565.1 Candidatus Aminicenantota bacterium
TGTTTATTTAGAATCAAAAGCGCTATCTCCCCGCGGCGTGGGGTTGAAGAATTCTTGTAAGCGCCTGGGGAGGAGGGTCTTGCGCTCGGATGGCGATGAATTGTTCACCGCCCGGCCCACTGTCACCGGATCGGAAACCAAAAAGATTTTCCGTTTGGCCCTGGTCACGGCTGTGTAAAACAACTCCCGGTTGAGCATAATGGCATGTGTGGGCAGCAGCACTATAATCAACATATCATACTCGGACCCTTGGGCTTTGTGCACCGATACGGCATATGAAAGGGTAAGCTCGTCAAGTTCGTCGCCGGTATATTCCAGGATGGGACCGTCGAAATCTACCAGCAGTTTCTTGTCCTGGGCATTAAAACCGCGCACAATCCCCTGGTCGCCGTTGAAAATCACTTTATCATAATTGTTCTTTAACTGCATCACCTTATCGCCTTTTTTGAAAGAAATTCTCTCTTTGGCTGTCAGCGCCGGCCCGGGGTTAAATTTAGCCTGGATAGCGGCGTTTAAATTGTCGATGCCCGATGCACCGCGGTACATGGGCACCAAAATTTGCAAACCGGGCGCATTAAAACTGTAATCATTCTTGTGATACTCCAAAATACGCAGCACTTTCTCCCTGGCCTGGGCCTCGCTGTTTACCCTGACAAAAACAAAATCCAACTCCTCGGAATAAGGTCTGAAGATTAACTCTTCGCCGTTGTTGATGCGGTAAGCATTCTCGATGATCAAACTGTCTTCGGTCTGCCGGAAATTGCGGTTTAAATATATGACATCGAAATAATCGCTGTGGATAATATCCCGCAGTACATTGCCCGGACCTACGGAAGGCAACTGGTCTTTGTCGCCGATGATGATCAACCGGGTGTGCTGCGATAGGGATTTCAAAAGCGAATAAAAAATAGAAAAATCCACCATGGAAAACTCATCGACGATCACGGCGTCGGCTTTTAAGGGGTTCTGCTCATCATGCACGAAGCGCCGGGTCTCCGGGTCGATTTTCAGCAGCCGGTGAATGGTAGACGCCCGGTATAAAGAAGATTCTTCGATCCTTTTGGCCGCCCTGCCGGTAGGAGCGGCAATAGCCACCTCCTTATCAGCCATTTTTAGAGATTCGATTATAGCCCGGATAATCGTGGTTTTCCCGGTGCCGGGCCCGCCGGTGATGACGGTAATCCGGTTGTTTACCGCGGCAATGACCGCTTCTTTCTGCTCCCCGGTCAACTCTACGGCTATTTTTGTAAATATCTTAGCAAAATTTACATTTATAGACGCCAGTGTGGAAACGCTTGCGCTTAACTGGAAAAGCTTGCGGGCGCTGGCCTTTTCGATGGCATAATTGCGGGAACCGGCCAGTACTTTACCGGGGATTTCCTCCCTGACTAATTCGTTCCCCAGCACCATGCTTTCCACCACTTCGCCCACTTCAGCGGAATCGGTGTCTAAAAGCACGGCGGCGCGTTCCAACAATTCCGGTTCGTCTATGTAAAGGTCGCCGTTCTTTTGCTCGAATTGGGTCAAATAAAAATTAATCCCCGCCCTGATGCGGCTGCGGTCGTTTTTGGCAATACCGAATCCCCTGGCAATGGTGTCGGCGATGCGGAACCCCACGCCCCTTATCCTGTCGATCAGGATATAAGGGTTACTTTCCAGCAAAGAGAAAGCGTCTTCATCGAATTCTTTAAAGATTTTGATGATGGTCTCGCTGCCTATGCCGTAGGGCGACAGTTTTACCGTCAATTCGCGGATGGTTTTGTTGGCTTTGGAATTCCTTTTTGCTTCCGCCACCACATTCCGGCCTACCCCTTTGACCTCTCTCAATCTTTCCGGGCTTTCCTCCAATATCTCGAAAGTCTTTTTGCCGAACTTCTTTACGATCCGTTCGGCGTTCTTTTTGCCTATTCCTTTTATCCTGCCGGAAGAGAGGTAGTTGATCATGCCTTCTTCGTCCTGGGGCAGTATGGTTTGATAGGATTTTACTTTTATTTGCTCCCCGAAACGGGGGTGCACAATTTCGTCGCCTTCTATGTGCAAAAAGTCACCCTCGCCGACGTCCAGCATGGCGCCTACGATGACGCGCTGCTGCCGGGTTCCTTTAACAGACACACTGAAAACACCGAAACCGCTCTCTTCTGAAAAAAATATCCTTTTTTTAATTCTTACTTTATATTCCGGCATATCGAAAAATCCTTGGCAGGAGATTCATAAGCTTTCTCCTTCCAGTAGGTTAAAAATCAAATTAGATTATACACAATTAGTTAAAAAATTCAAAGAAAAAAGGATAGATGTTTACTTTTAATCAAAATAATGGTATCCTTTACACTGGGCGAACCATGAAAAAAATATTTACAGTAATTTTATTTTTTGTCGTGTTAAGCTCCCTCGTATTTCCCGGAGACATCCTGAAAGTGGGAGCTTATACGGGTTATTTTTCCCCTAAGGAAAAGCTCTTGAACGAGATATATGGGGGAGAAGACGTGATTTACGGCTTAAAAATCGGCGTGCATATATGGCAGGGTTTTTATGTTTTTTTGTCGGGTATGCAGTACGCCCAGGTTGGGGAAACCCTTTTAGGAGATATCACCCGGCTCCGATTGAACCCCATCGATGTCTCCCTGCGTTATACTTTCGCTTTCGGGTCGGTGAATCCCTACTTAGAAAGCGGCTTTACTTATATCTATTTCATAGAGAAATCAGATATCGGTGATACAAAAAATAGGGGCAGCGGTTTCTCCGTAGACGGCGGCATCGAATTTAAATTATCGCGCCGCTTTATCCTCGATGTAGGCGTCAAGTACAGCCAGGTCAAGGTAAGCCCGGGCGGTTTTGACGTCCAGTTAGGCGGGTTCCAGGGCGGCGTCTCTTTTTTGGTGATTTTTTAAGCGCCGGCGGCGTCTATTTACCAACACTTCATGAAAGTATGCTTAAAAAACAAACTTTGGGGCCAGGCTGGCCGGAGATGTTGTCCCCAGGCCCCTCATAGGGTGCGGACGCCGTCCGCTGTGGAAGTAGACAGAGCGCCTAAGGTGAACGGTATTTGCCTTGCGTATCGAAGGAGAGTGCGGGAAAAATTTTTTTTTGTGTTGAAAATTAATAGAATTTATAATACTATAGTAACTGTAGTGGATATACGACAAGTAGTGGGTTTATGGACGTAAAAGATCAAATTAAACGGAGTGTTCCTATCCTCGATGTTGCCGGGCTGTATGTGGATTTGAAGCCGGCGGGAAAATACCTGAAAGGGTTGTGCCCATTTCATACGGAGAAGACCCCATCTTTCTTTATCACGCCGGAGAAAGACAGCTTTTCCTGTTACGGATGCAATAAATTCGGCGATATTTTTACCCTTGTCCAGGAATTAGAGAATATTAGTTTTCCCGAAGCCATGAATTTTTTGATCGACAAGTTCAACGTGCCCATCGAAAAAGCAAAAAATAACCGGGTGGCCAAAAAAGACCTCTATACGAAAATAAATGAAATCGCCCTAAAATATTATAAAGATAACCTGCTGGACAGCCAGGAAGGCAAAAAAGCGCAGCAGTATCTAAAAGAAAGGGGAATTACCCACGATACCTGTGAACTTTTTTCTTTAGGATATGCTGAGAACCGCTGGGACGGATTGTATAACTATCTCAGGAAAAAGTCTTGCGATATTAACAAAGCAGTAGAATTGGGGCTGCTGGTCAAAGGGAAAAACAACCGCCTTTATGACCGTTTCCGCGGCAGGATCATATTTCCTATTCGTTCCGAATCGGGGTCAGCCATCGCTTTCGGCGGCAGGACGATTTTCGATGAACCCGCCAAGTATCTCAATTCACCGGACACGCCTGTTTATAAAAAGAGTCATCATCTCTACGGTTTTAATTTTTCCCGGCAATTTATGAGGGAAGAGAAAGCCGCCATATTGGTAGAAGGTTATTTCGATATGATCTCTCTATTTCAACATGGGGTTAAGAATGTGTCCGCCTCTTTAGGCACTGCGCTGACCGAGAACCAGATTTACCTGTTAAAAAGATTCGCGGAGAATATCTATATTTTTTACGACAGCGATGCAGCCGGGGAAAAAGCAGCCGTGCGGGGCATCGAAAAGATGTTCGAGCAGGACATCAACCCGCGCATCATTATCATGCAAGAAGCCAAAGACCCCGATGATTTTATCAGGGCCCGGGGGCTGAAAGCCTTCCGCGAACAGGTAGAGACATCTTTAGACGGGTTCCGGTTTTTACTGGACAAAATCGACCGGGATTTTGCCGGCTGGGAACGAGTGCCGGAAAGAAAAAAAGCAGCGGTAGAGCAGGTAAAGCTTTCCCTCGATAAAATAAGCGACCCGATTATCCAGACCGGTTATAAGGAGTTGGCAGCCGATTATTTCCGGGTGGCGGAAGAAAAGATCGAGCCGCGGGAAAAAAGAGGCATTACGCCTGGAAGCGCTCCCCAAAAAGGTTTAAAGCTAACGCCAGCGGAACGAATTTTTTTAGAGGCACTGCTGCTGATGCCCGGATATATAAATAATATCAAAGGTTTATTCAGCGCCAAATTGATGTCCGTGCTGGCTTCGGGAAATATCATCGAGCAGGTGCTGCAAAACTACCGGCAGGACCAGGACGCTGTAGATTACAACGCCGTAGTCAGCCGGCTGAGCGACCCTGAAAAAGCAGAATTCAGGAGTATATTCGATGCCAAAGAGCGGGCGGAAAAAAACCGCTCCCTGGACAAAGATAATTTGTGGGAACGCATCGAAGCCAGTTTTTTAGAATTCCAGGGCATGTTAAACCGGCGGGACACCCGGGACCTCAACCAGGAGATCAAAATTGCCGAACGGGAAAACAACTTAGAAAAAGTAAAAAAATTGACAGCTATAAAATATAAATTTATAAAAGCGATGTACAGTCAAAAGCAGGAGGAATAATTGGCTGAAAGAAAGAAAAAAACTAAAAGTATAAACAAAAAACAGGACACACAGGCACCCGGCGGGGGTGATAAAAACGACAGGCCAAAAGAAAAAGCCGCTCTTCCTAATAAACCTTCACCGGTTGTTAAAATACCGGTTGTGAAAAAAACACCGGTTGTTAAAATGCCGGTTGTGAAGAAAATGCCGGTTGTGAAGAAAATACCGGTTGTGAAGAAAACACCGGTTGTTAATAAAAAGGAGGCGGTTACCGAGGAGATAATCGCCGAACTGCGTGAAATGGCGAAAATCGATGAAGGAAAGATCAAGAAAGAAGATTTTGCGGAGTTTTTGAAGGAGAAAAACCTCGAGGATTATAAAAAGGAGGTTACATCACACCTGGCCGATTATGATATTAAAATAATGAGGAAAAAAAACATCCTCAAACCGGAGCGGCTGAAGCTGTACAATGATTTTCTCACCATCTATAAAAAGGAGTTGAAAGCGATTTTAAGGAGAGCTAAGAAGAATTTCAGCATAATTGAAAGTACTTTTATCCTTAACCTATTCGAAGGAGAAAAGGATTTCAAAACCAATTCGAAATTCTTGAAGCACTATTTAAAAGAGAACGAGCTAAAATTAATTAAAATACCGAAACCCAGGCCGGCAAAAACAACCCTCGAGAAGAGTGAGATCGTCGGCGACCCGGTCAGGCAGTACCTGCGTGAGATGGGCAACGTCAACCTACTTTCGCGCATGGAAGAAGTTAAAATTGCCAAACGCATCGAAAGAGGGGAAAAGAAAGTCATAAAAGCGCTGTCCAAAACGAATATCGTATTGAATGCGGTTATAGAATTAGGCAGGGATGTGTTGGAGGGCGTAAAGGACATCGACGAAGTCATCGATATTAACGAAGACATTGAGGATGAAGCCAAAAAACAAAAAATTCGCGATAAATTTTTAAAACAATTCGAGCAGCTCAATAAATTAAAAAGGGAGTTTAAGAACCTTAAGAAAAACAAAGCAGTGAATTTTGTCATTGCCAAAAAGATGGTGGAAATCACCCATTTGATCCAGAGCATGTCCATCCTTTCCGAGCACAAAAGAGCCTTTATGAACAGGATAAAGCAGTTAAGAGACAATTATGTTCATATACTTAAAAGGGTCAAAAAGCTCGAACTCGAAATCGATGACCCGGAAAGCGTCGAAAAATCGGGAATAAAAGATCCCCAGGAAGAGATAGAAAACTATAATAGAAGGCTGGAAAACCTGAACAGGAAATATGAGATCAATCCCGAAGACCTCTTCAAAACCTGCACCGACATCGAAGAAGGGCAGCGGCTTATCGAATTATCCAAGAATGACTTAGTGGAATCGAATTTGCGGTTGGTCGTTTCTATAGCCAAGAAGTATATCAATCGCGGTTTGCAATTTTCCGATCTTATCCAGGAAGGGAATATCGGCCTGATGAAAGCAGTGGAGAAGTTCGAGTACCAGAGAGGGTACAAATTCTCCACCTATGCCACCTGGTGGATCAGGCAGGCCATCACCAGGGCCATTGCCGACCAGGCGCGAACCATCAGGATTCCCGTACATATGATCGAAACCATACATAAGATAAACCGCACCCAACGGCGCTTAGTGCAGGAATTGGGCCGGGAACCCACCGAGGATGAAATATCCGAGGAAACCGGTTATTCTATTGAAAAAATAAGAAAGATATTAAAAATAGCCCAGGAACCCATATCTATCGAAACCCCTGTGGGCGATGACGATTCTCATCTAAGGGACTTTTTGGAAGACAGTAAGACCACGTCACCGCCGGAGATGGTATCCCAGATGAATTTACGGGAGCAGTTGGATGCGGTGCTTTCTTCTTTGACCGAGAGGGAAGCCAAGGTCATCGAGATGAGGTTCGGATTGGGTGACGGCAATGAGCATACCTTAGAAGAAGTAGGCCAGGAGTTCCAGGTCACCAGGGAAAGAATCCGGCAGATCGAAGCTAAGGCGCTGCGTAAGTTGAAGAAAAAATCGAAGAAACTGGTTAATTTCTTAGACAAGCCCAACGAGTTCCACCAGGCATAACAATGAGAATTACCGGGGCTTTACGACTTACCTCCGGTGGCCCCACCACGTGGGGAGGGTAGT
>JAGLSW010001151.1 GCA_023135565.1 Candidatus Aminicenantota bacterium
ACGTGGTGGGGTCGCCGAAGGCTGGTGAAGGAGCCGCCCCCTTATTTTAGGATTTCCTCGTAGACTTCGCGTCGGACTCGTTCTCTTATTTTGCGGTCGGGGACCCCGGCCACATAGATTTTAATGATATGGTCGATTCTTTCTTTTATTTTTTCCAATTGGTCGATAATGGATTCCAGGTATTTTTGGTCTTTCGGGACAGAGATTTCATCCAACCCCGCGTCGAAATAGACTTTCAGGCATCGTGCTTCAGCGCCGGATTTGCATTCGATATAATTTTTCCCAGAGTAAAGTTTCCAGCCGAACAGGTCTTTTTCGACTTTGCTTTCGCCTGCGCGTTCGGGCATTTTTCGTAGTATAATGTCGCTGCGGTCTGCTATTTTTGCTTTATAGAATTGTCCCAGGGTATTCATTTTCGATTATTCTTTTTATTATTTATATGGTCGACGATTGAATCTTTCAGCAGGTCGATATCGATGCCTTCCGCTGTTTTTTTCTTTTTTGCCACGCTTCCGGCTTTTTGGGTACGGGATTTAACTAAGTCAATGACGGCCCGGTATATTTCTAATTGTTCTTCCTCGTTCAATCCGAGGATTTCGCCCATTACGATTTTATCCAATTCCCTGCGGTCGGGTTTGATTTTTTTTAAGGAGACATCAGCGGGAGTTTCCGCCCCGATCTCTTCAAAAACAGAACCCATTTCCCGTTGTCCCAGTTTAGCCAACAAATTTGACATTCTTTCCCTGGTGTTTGTTTTTACAACCAGGGGGTTAATGAAAAAAATTTGTTTAACTTCATCTACCGTCGCCTCTATGGCGCCTTGTCCCATCGCTGCTCTTTGAAACTCCAGGTACAAAACTGTCAATGTAGAATTAAGACAGGCGGCAATAAATTCGATATCGTCTTTTTTATTTGGATAGATTGGATAAAAACGTTGGTTTGCAACGATCTTCTTTTTTGAAAAATAGTGTCTATGGGATATATCGAAAGCTTTTTGCCAGAATATATGAGCAGGTTTAATATCGGGGAGTTGATACCAGTGTTTTCGAGAAGCGCATGTGTCGGTACTTGAGGGAATTAAATCTCTTTTTTTTCCCATTTTGTATACTTTTTTTTCACCATGTCTAATATACTTCTCAACAAATTCGTCTTTGATTTTGCCGGGAGGTTTTTTTAAAAAAATAACAAAATTCTCAATCATCGGTACATCTATTCAAATTTTTTTATAATTGTCAGGATTTCGAAGAACAGGCTTAATATATTCTTGTTCGATAAGCCACTCAGTGCCGTCACCACTTTTGATGAGCCTCAAATCCTCTGGTTTTGTCTTCTTGCCTGTATCTTTAGCCATTTGTTCTATCTTTTTTTTGTTTGCTGTTTCTGTTATGTTTGATATATAAAACCAGGGATCAGCTCCGGTGGTAAATCCGCGTTGGATTTTTGCTATCTTTTTAAGGGGGATTAGTTTATTTCTGCCCTTTTCTAAAACTTTGAAGAAAATTTTGGGCGCTCTTAGATACTTTCCCCATTTAGCTCCTTTATATTTACCCACCTCTTCATCAAAACCTTCATTCCATAATTCTTGCTGGGTTTTGGCGTAAATTTTCAATTCTTCATTTTCATAAAAATCACTGTGACCCAGGATAGTTCTTTTTAGTTTGTCTATCTCTTCTAATCTCTCTACTTGCTTATCCCAGGTATCACTGGCCGGGGGAATAAAAAAACGCAGCGGTTTTTTTAAATAAACAAAACGGACAGGATTATCTTCTCTATCTTTTTTGTTTTTGCATTTTTGCAAGATGATGATACAGGTATTGATATCGGCGTCTTCAAACCAGCGTTCTATTTTAGATTCGATTATCGTTATAATTTTGTA
>JAGLSW010001152.1 GCA_023135565.1 Candidatus Aminicenantota bacterium
ATTATTGACCAGCTAAAATTCCCCTGAAGCGGGATGTTAAAAAATTATAGGTTCCTTTCCACCTATTTCTGAGTGGGACTCACTTCCTTCTGCTCTTTGGGCGGGATTAACTTGCCCACAGTAACGCCCGCGGCTGTGCCGGATATAATGGTGGCCAAGCAGCAGGGTTCGAGAAGAAAAAATAATCCTTTAATCGATTTTTTTAAGGAAAAAGAGATAAAGGAGGTTTTATTATCCAATATGTTGATTAAAAAGTCGATGTTTTTTACTTTATAAGGTTTCTCCATTGCTACGATCATAACCTTATAATCGCCTACAGGTACATTGATCAATTCATAATCACCGGTATCATCCGTGACATTGGACCTGAACACCAGCTTATTCTCTACATCTTGAAGCACCACCTGGGCGCCCCAACGCGGCGTTTCGCCGTCCTTTTTATAGATAAAACCTTTTAAATGTCCACTATTGGGCAGATAATTTTCGTCCGCCGCGGCTGCTGTAAACAAAAATATGCCGAAAACCAGCACTATCAACACTTTTTTCCGCATGGTACCTCCAACCTTTCTATAATAAGATATTTTGTCGGTTTTGTCAACAAAAAATCGCATTTTTTTCTATTTTTGACCTCTTTTTGCCTGTTTTCGGGCTTTTTGGGGGTCCACGACCCCACCCTATAAAGGGTTTTGAACTTTTTTACCCGGCAGGGTTGATCGCAACACTTCTTTCTTATGCAAATTTTTACGAAGTATTCGCAGGGGTATGCGACCCCACCTGTGATCAGGGGACGGCGAAAATTGTAAGCCCGGTCAGGTGTTGACAGCAAAGCTTTCAACGGGGCGGGCGCGGGCACGCAGCCCTTTTAATTCTTTCCCGGCTCACTTCCGCGAAACCACAAAGGCAAAAACCGCGGCCAGGATGGCAACAAGGATACAGGGTTTAAACAGGAAGAATGCGGCTCCACCCTTTTTCTTCAAGGAGAACGAGATGGTGCTGGTTTTTCCCGAAAAGACCTTCACCATGAAATCAACTTTCTTGATTTTGTAGTCCCTATCTTTTGACATCAGCATCACCTGGTAGTCGCCGGTGGGGACATCGCGCAGTTCATAATTGCCCACACCGTCGGTGACATTGGATTCGAACATTTCGCCGGTGTCTAAGTTCTTTAAAAGAACCTGTACGCCCCAGCGCGGGGTATTGCCGTCTTTTTTGTAGATGAATCCTTTTAGTACGCCGGTGCCGGGTGCGGCGGCGGGTGAGGGCAGGGTAAACAAGAAAAACAACGATAGGGTAATCCAGGTGATATTATTCTTTAATACCCTTTTTCTCATTTCCGTCTCCCTTTTCCTTTCAGGGCAAAGGAGACGAAATTGGTTTCTCCTTTGAGGATGTGAATGTAGAAATCGACTCGTTTTACCCGGTGATGTTTGCCGTTTACCATTATTTTTCCCCTGTATTTGCCGACAGGGACATTTTCCAGTTTATATGTGCCGGTGTTGTCTGTGACGTTGGACCTGTATTCCTTGCCATCTTTCTTTTTGCCTTTCTCAAACCGTTCTAAAATGATCTGCGCGTCATCGAGCGGCGTTTCTCCGTCATTTTCATAGATGGTCCCGGTAAGATGGCCGGTGCCGGATTCGGCGGCGACAAAAAGGGCGGCAGAGAGCACAAAAACGAGGAACATTCCCATTACAAACAAAATCCTCACATTTTTTTTTAACTTTTCATTTTGCATAAGACCTCCTTTGCACTAATACTTCGTAAACGTTTGTAAAAAAACCGGGTTTTTCTGTCAACCCGGGCTGATATGCAATTCCCGGGTCACTCATAGGGCGCGGACGCCGTCCGCTTTTAATACTTCGTGAAAGTTTATAAAAAAAACAAGCTTTTCTTGTCAACCTGGACTAATATGCAATTCCCAGGCCACTCATAGGGTGCGGACGCCGTCCGCTAAAAGTTTATAAAAAAAAAGTTTTTTTGTCAACAAAAACTTTCATTTCTTCTTATTCTGCTCAGGATTTTTATTTTTACCTGTTAGCTCGTTATAGGCCCTGGTTTTAATCTTCAAGTTTTTTATTTTGTTGTAATTGGCGACAACTTGCTCCCTGTTCTGCAAATAGTGGTAAGATAATGACAGGTGATAGTAGAGGCTGTCTAAGAGCGAAGGGGCAAAAAGCGACCGGACGATTTTATTTAATTCTTTAACGCAGTCTTTATACTGCCGGTTTTGAAATTCTAAAAGGCCCTTAATATAATAAATGCGCTGCGCTTTTTTATCTATTTGCCCGAGTCTTCTTATATAATCTTTGACGATTTCAAATTTACCGGCCTCTAAGTTGTCCAGGGCCTCTAAGAATCGCAGTTCGAATTGGTATATCTTTCCCCAGGTAAGGTGTTCTCCCGGCGCTGCCGCCCTGGAAAAGGCAGCCAACATAGCTTTGCCCGGGTTTTTTATAGGCCCGGGAACCGGGATGGTGTCAAGGTCTTTGATATCCAGTTCAGTAGAATATCTTTTGACGATTTTCCCGGCTTCTTCCAACCGGTTTAATTGAATATATGCCAGGGCATAATAAAGATAAACCTCTTTTACTGTTTCCGGCTCATCGAGGAGGCCGAATTCGGCGATTTTAAAATTTTCGATGGCTTCCTGGTACTTACCGGCCATAAAGACGTCTTTGCCTTCATTGTATATTTTGGTATAAAAATAGTCCACTTCGGTAAACAAAGAAAAAGAACCGATACAAAGCCAACAAATCAGAACGAATACTTTTTGTAATTTTAAAGTTTTCATTTTTGTTCCGGTTACAAATTTTAGTACATGTGCCGCTTAAAGTCAAGTTCCTGGTCTGTAACAATCCAATTTTTACTAATACTTCGTCAAAGTTTGCTGAAAAAACAAGCCCGCGGCGCGGGCACCCTCTGAGCTGCTTCGCAGCAGTGGTGCCGATAACGCTTCTCGTTCATCAAAAGTTTTGTTCAAA